>NZ_CZVH01000001.1:0-6661 GCF_001458555.1 Candidatus Kryptobacter tengchongensis
CAGGAGAACAAATGGATTGGGACAGAATTTGGAGGATTAGCAAAGTTTGATGGAGTAAATTGGACAGTTTATAACACTTCAAATTCAGGTCTGCCAGATGATTATGTTTATGCTATTACAATAGATGGTCAGGGGAACAAATGGATTGGGACTTGGGGAGGATTAGCAAAGTTTGATGGTGTAAATTGGACAGTTTATAACACTTCAAATTCAGGTCTGCCAAGTAATTATGTTCGTGCAATTGCGATAGATATGCAGGGTAACAAATGGATTGGGACAGGTGGAGGAGGATTAGCAAAGTTTGATGGAGTAGATTGGACAGTTTATAGAACATCAAATTCAGGTCTGCCAGATGATCGTGTTCGTGCTATTGTGATAGATGGGCAGGGGAACAAATGGATTGGGACACTTGGAGGAGGTTTAGCAAAGTTTGATGGAGCAGGTTGGACAGTTTATAGAACATCAAATTCAGGTCTGCCAGATAATTGGGTTTATGCTATTGCGATAGATGTGCAGGGGAACAAGTGGATTGGGACATATTGGGGAGGATTAGCAAAGTTTGATGGAGTAAATTGGACAGTTTATAATAGATCAAATTCAGGTTTGCCAAGTAATTCTGTTTTGGCTATTGCGATAGATGTGCAGGGGAACAAATGGATTGGGACATTGGGAGGATTAGCAAAGTTTGATGGAATGAATTGGACAGTTTATAACACTTCAAATTCAGGTCTGCCAGATAATTGGGTTTATGCTATTGCGATAGATGGGCAGGGTAACAAATGGATTGGGACAGGAGGAGGATTAGCAAAGTTTGATGGAGTAAATTGGACTGTTTATAACACTTCAAATTCAGGTCTGCCAGATAATGATGTTTATGCAATTGCGATAGATGGACAGGAGAACAAATGGATTGGGACAGAATTTGGAGGATTAGCAAAGTTTGATGGAGTAAATTGGACAGTTTATAACACTTCAAATTCAGGTCTGCCAGATGATTATGTTTATGCTATTACAATAGATGGTCAGGGAAACAAATGGATTGGGACTTGGAGAGGAGGATTAGCAAAGTTTGATGGGGTAGGTTGGACAGTTTATAAAACATCAAATTCAGGTTTGCCAAGTAATTATGTTTATGCTATAGCGATAGATGTGCAGGGGAACAAATGGATTGGGACAAATGGAGGAGGATTAGCAAAGTTTGATGGAGTGAATTGGACAGTTTATAACGCTTCAAATTCAGGTCTGCCACATGATTGGGTTGCTGCGATATCAATAGATGGACAGGGGAACAAATGGGTTGGGACATGGGGAGGTGGATTGGCGAAGTTTAATGGAGTAAATTGGACAGTTTATAACAGGTCAAATTCGGTTCTGCCAAGTGATACTGTTTTGGCGATATCAATAGATGGACAGGGTAACAAATGGATTGGGACATTGAGAGGATTAGCAAAGTTTGATGGAGTGAATTGGACAGTTTATAACGCTTCAAATTCAGGTCTGCCAGATAATTGGGTTAATGCTATTGTGATAGATAGGCAGGGGAACAAATGGATTGGGACAGGTGAGGGTCTTGCGGTATATAGAGAAGGCGGAGTAGTATTACCATATGCACATTTTTATAGTAATAGCCTTGATTTTGATAAAGTTTACTTGAGTGAGGTTAAGAGTTTGAAATTAAAGGTTGAGAACCGTGGGATAGGAACACTGATGATTACAGGTGTAAGTATAGCTGATACATCATTTAGATTTTTAGGTGATTTGCCCTTGGTTTTAAATCCTGGAGATGCAGGTTTTTTGAATTTTTCATTTAAACCGAGTTCTTCAGGGTTTTATGTTGATACTGGTTTTATTTACAGTAATTCTCCTGATAGTGTTTTCAGGCTTGTTTTGAAGGGTAAGGGGATAAAGCCACCATATTTATCAAGTTCTGTTGATAGCATAGATTTTGGATATGTTTTTGCTGGTGATTCGGTTATTAAGTTTTTAAAACTTTATAATTTGGGTGAGATTGATACGATAAGGATTGTAAAATTAGAAATTTCAGAGCCTTTTAGCGTTGTTTTATCTTCTAATGTTATAAAACCTGGCGATAGTTTAGATGTTATTTTGATGTTTAAGCCTTTATCTGGAGGAGTTTATAATGGTCTATTGAAAATTGTCAACACTGCTTGGAATGATACATTGAGAATCAAAGTTCATGGTAAAGGGATGCCTGTGGTGTTAAATACTAATAGACGGGTTCAATCTGGTGTTGTAAAGTTTATTTGCCGTTTTAACGCGGTTGATAGCGTTAAGTTAAAAAGTTTCTTTTATTCAGTTGATGGTGGTTCAAGCTGGAGGTTAAGTTCAAGTGTTTCAAGTTTTGCGGGAATAGGGGTTGGGGTTGATACTATATATTGGGATAGCAAGGTGGATTTAAATAATTTTGAATCGGCTATAGTATAAATCTGATTACTTGGCAGACCCGATGCCTTAGTATAATAAACTTTCTCACCAGTTAGCATATTTAACTTAACTAAACCACCATTTGTCCCAACCCAAATATAATCCCCCTCAATCGCAAGTGCCCTAATGTAATTACCATAAGTAAAATTAATCCATTCTGGATTTTGTGAAAATGAAAGATTGAAAATTAAAATTGCAAACAAAACAATTGCTAAATTCTTTTTCAACTTTTCCATAACTTCCTCCACAATTATTTTCGCTTTATAAAGCGTTATCTTACTTTGACATATGCTTTTGGCGTTTGCAAAATCATCACTGAATTACCATCTTCATCAAGCACATTTACATCTTTTAATTCAAAATAACCCTCACCTATCTCTTTTGCCTTGAACTTGAATTTTATTATCTCCCCGCTCCCACTCAAAGAAGAGCCCACTGAAGTATTTCCAAACACACCTGTTGTAACCTCTATCTCACCCTTGCTGTTAACTTCGTCTATAAACCTTTGAAGTGAAAAATCAGGCACAATTACTTGTCCAAGCCCACTCCTTAAGACAAATTCACCCTCCTGAAGCGATAAAAAAGATAAAACATCTTTATTAAAATCAACCTTAAAACCAGCGCTCTTAAACTTATTGATATCCTCAATCCAAACCGAAATATAAAATTCGTTCCCCAGTTTCACAATATTCCTCAACTTGTAAAACTTCAATGTCGGACCCTTGACAGCGTCAACTTTAAATTTCCTTGAAAACCTCCTGACATCCGTACTCCCTCTATACCTGACCTCTATTTCAAATGTATACTCAACATCATCAAGATAATCAAATGTCGCAGATGTCGCATTCGTCCATTCAGACCAATCAGAATAATCTATTAACCTGTATCTATACTCATTTACATCAGGTCTATTCCCAAACCATAATATCGTCACAGATGTTGAATTAATTGTCTCATTTTCAACAGGGCTAACAATTTCAACTGAAGGCGGAATATAAGCGGGACTTTCAGGATCAAGAGGATTGTGAAATTCCCTTTTACAAGACGAAAAAAGAAAAAAGATGAAACTTAAGAATAAAAATTTTAACCTCATACCTTTAACGATTTTTACTTTGAAAATTTAGCCAAAATATTCACAAGTTACTTTTCAAAATTTTAACTTGAAATTTACCATCGGGACAACACCTACATATTCATAAAATTTCAATTCCATTGAAACTTCGCCCCTCCTTATCTCACGATAAATCTCTTCATAACTTACTTTCCTCAAAGCATTGTAAATCGTCAACCCAGCAAATACAGCACCGACTCCAAATGCTATATTCCTGCGATTTATAGCCTTGTTATAGGCATTTTTATATTCATTAAATTCCTCAATTTCATCAGCAGATTGATACTTACTGTAAATTTCCTCCGACTTTATATGAAACGCAACTCCAACCCCGATAGAGACAATCGTAGCTCCAACCCCAGCATATGTTAAATTATTCTTCAGATTTAATCTTGACTTGTAAATCCTCATCGCCTTCGTTTCAACTGTCTCCTCAAGTTTAACTTTCTTGCTTATTACCTCACTTCTTCTGATATCAATTTTAAAACTTTCGCTCTTATATCCCGACTTTATCAATTGAACATCATGAGACCCATAAGCAAGTTCAAAGCTTGAAGGCGTAACCCCAATTTTGTTCCCATCAACTATGATAATTGCCTCAGCTGGATCAGTTTCTATCTTAACCCTTGCTGTGATAGGCTTTAAACTAAAATCTAAATTCAAACCATCTCTATCAACAATTATCTCTCTTTCCAAAATTTCATATCCCTCCTTCTCAACTCTAAACAAAACCTTCCCATGTCCAATATCAGCTGTGAATGAACCAGAGCCAATAAATTTATCATTTGCATAAACTTTTGCATCTTTAGGCTCAACATTTAGATTAACAGTAAATATCGCCTTCTTAAGGTTTAAAGAAATACTTTCAGAAGAGCCTGCAGGGATATTAACTTCCGACTTAACAGATTCATATCTTTCCTTCTTTAATTCAACAATATGACGCCCAGGCTTTAAATCCATCTCAAACTTATATTCTTTTACTTTTCCAACATTTTGCCCATCAACATAAACATCAGCCTCATCAACATTAGATGAAATCACCAGCTTGCCTGAAAGCAAAGATACATCCACAAAAACAGAATGCTCTTTAACCTCGGGAACATTTATAGTAACTTCTCCAAACTCTTCATCACCCCTAACGCTTATAACCCTTCTACCAGGTCTAACCTTAACATTTAGTTTCCCATCTCTGAGACGACCAACCATATTACCATCAACATAAACAACTCCACTTTTTGAAAGGGAATTAATGTTAAGATTTACCAAAAACTCACTCAATCTAAAATTAAATGCATTCCTCGTCCCTGCTCTAACATCAATCTTCTCAACCCTCGTGTCATAACCTGACTTTGAAATCTCAATAGAATAACTTCCAGGTTTCAATTTCAAGTTCAAAGGTGTTTTACCAACCAAATTTCCATCTACTTTCACTTCGGCATTTAATGGCTCGGAATTTATATTAACATCTACTTCAGCAAAAACCTCAGAAGGTATGAAAACAAAATCTCCTCCCATATCCCCTGCAAGAATTCCATATTCAGGCGTTTGTGTCCTGTTTGACTCAACAGTAACTCTTGGGGAAATATATTCGTTTAACTCATAAGTCGTTATCATCCCATCCCTGTTTAAATCCGCACTCATATTTTTAAGCGCATCAATAAAATAAAATGTAAAAACGCTATGCCCGCCTGGACCTGTATCAAGAACTGTTTGATCCCTACCACCAGCAGTTAATGCTTTTCTTGCTTTCCTCGTTGTTATCACCTTAACATATTCAACCGCTTCAGGGCTTAAAGGTTGAGCCCTCGCAAAAATTAAACCACCATAGCAAGCATCCATGACAAAAAATAAATGCTTTGCCCTTATCAACTGACTTATCTCATTTAGCTGATCTGTTGATATAGCACTCGTTATAAGCTCACTCTGCGAACCATCATAAGGTAAAATATATCCTTTTTCCCTACCATCAGGAAGTTGAATCGTTATACCATGACCAGCAAAGAAGACGAAAACCCTATCATCATTCCCAGCAAGTTGCCTTATCCTGTCAAATGCCTTCATTATACCTTCCTTCGTTGCCTGCCCATTATAAAGCTGGATCACATTTTCACTCTTAAATCCGAAATTTTCAATTAACACATCCGCAATCCCTTTCGCATCTTTTACAGCATATCTTAATTTTGGAGCCTTCAAATAATTATCAATCCCTATAATAATAGCCCAGGATTCACGATAAAAACTTTGAAAATCCGTTCCCCCTATCTCCCTTAAACCAATACCTCTTTCCTGTGAGAAAACTGAAATTACAAAAAGAGACAACAAAAGGAAAAAGTATCCCATCTTCATGTTTTTCCTCCTGTTAGTTTTCTTCATTCTAAATTTATAAAGAATAGCCCAGTTTATCAAGCAACTTTTAACTCACTCTCTTCCATTTCTCCTCATCTAAATTTTAGAGAGGGTCAGGGGGTGACTCTATTTTCCCCTCTCTATTTATAGAGAGGGGGTAAGAGGGTGAGTCAATTTCTTCACTTCTCTTCCATAAAGAGAGTTATAAGAGTGAGAAACAAATTTCAAAAAAATCATTTTTAACTCACCCGCTTCAATTCCCCCTCTCTAAATTTTAGAGAGGGGGTTAGGGGGTGAGTCAATTTTCCAACTCGCCTCCTTTTAATTTTCCCCCACTCTAATTTTAGATGAAGAGGTTAGGGGATGGGTCAATTTTTCAACTCACCCCCTTTAAGTTCCCCCTCTCTACAGCTGTAGAGAGGGGGGTAGGGGGTGAGTCTATTTTCCCCTCTCTATTTATAGAGAGGGGGCAAGAGGGTGAGTCAATCTTTTTACTTCTTTTTTAACTCACCCCTTTTCAACTCCCCCTCTCTAAATTTTATAGAGAGGGGGGCAGGGGGTGAGTAAATCTCTTCCCCCTCTCTAATTTTAGAGAGGGGGACACAGGGGGTGAGTTAATCTTTTCCCCTCTCTAAGCTTAGAGAGGGGGGTAAGGGGTGAGTCACTTAACCAAAACCATCTTCTTAACACTCACAAAACCACCAGCCTCAAGCCTGTAAAAATAAACCCCACTTGCCAATCCATCACCCCTGAACTCAA
>NZ_CZVH01000002.1:0-6462 GCF_001458555.1 Candidatus Kryptobacter tengchongensis
AACATCAGCACAGATAAGAGAAAGAGTTATAATGGCCAGAGAGATACAGCTTAAAAGATTTAAAGGCAGAAAAAATCTTTTTAAAAATGCAGATATGCAAACCAGGGAAATTCGCGAATTTTGTAGAATTGATTCAAATGGTGAATTAATTTTAAAGAATGCGATTACAAAGCTTGGTCTTTCTGCCCGCGCTTACGACAAGATATTAAAAGTTGCAAGAACAATTGCAGACCTTGCGGGAAGCGAAAATATAAAACCAGAACATCTAAGCGAAGCAATTCAATACCGCAGCCTTGATAGAAACTTATTTGGTTTATGACTTAAGATAATCAATCAGCTTTATCTTTTTAAATTTGTCTCTCATCTTTTTAAGATCAACATTGCCCTCATTTAAAATTTTGCGAACTGAATTGATTGATATCTTAACATTATAAATTTTCTTCATCGCCCTCGCTATGGTTCGCAGTGTCCAATATCTTTTTGGAATTCCAAATTCAGATGGAGAAAATTGATTTACAAGGTTTACAATTTTTTGCTTATCTTCCTCTGAAAACTTTTCCTTTTTGCCTCTTTTTTTCGGAATAATTCCGTTTAAACCGTCTTTTTCAAAAAGTTTTAAAATGTGAGAAATTGCCTGCTTTGTGAGACCAGTTTCATTAGCTATTTCCCTGAGTGATTTTCCTTCTGCCTTGAGGAAAATCACTTTTGATCTGCGATAAAGTTGAGAATTTTTATTTGGTGATTCTTTCAAAATTTTCAAAAGTTCATCCATTTCATCCTGTTTCAGTTGTAATGTCCGCCTCTTGCCCATTTTTGGATTTTTGCAAGAAATTAAATTTCTATCTCCATTCCCTCTGCTGCAACAAGAAGATTAAATTTGTATTTTTTCTTTTTCACCTCATTTTTACAATGCTCAAAAATTTCATCTATCATATTATCTGTGTGAGTGTGGTCATGATGAAAGAGAAGAAGTCGCTTCACTTCACCTTCGTGCGCAACCCTAAGTGTAAAGAGGTAATGTGAATGACCCCAGCCAACTTTTTCAACATATTCCTCTGGTGTGTAAGTTGTATCGTGAATTAAAAGATCTGCACCTTTTACGAAGTCAAAAATTCTTTTGTTTGGGTCCCCGGGGATTTTGTCAAACTTTTCAACAACTTCTTTTTCCCAGTTAAAAAGGTAAGGAGTTATTTCCCTGTCAAACGGCTCATTATCGCTTATATAGACGACGGTTTTATTGTTAAAAGATATCCTATATCCAAGTGTAAAGCCGGGATGATTTACATAAATTGTTTGAACCGTGGCGTCGTAAATTTTAAATTCTTCCTCACCAACTTGCAAAAATTTTATTGTTGCTTTCAGCTCGCTCAATCTAACGGGGAAATAAACCCTGTCCATTTGATCTGCGACAATTTGCTCAAGTGTCTTTGATCTTGCCCCAGAGCCAACTATCGTGAATTCATTTCCAGATATAAAAAGGGGTTTGAAGAATGGAAAACCTTGAATGTGATCCCAGTGTGGATGAGTTATCATTATATAAGCCTTCGTTGATTCACCTTTGTGAATTAGATAGTTGCCGAGATTTTTTATTCCTGTTCCAGAATCAAGGATTATCAGATTATTATCGTCAAGTTTGAGTTCAACGCAGGGAGTGTTCCCCCCATAGCGAACTGTATCCTTTCCTGGTGTAGGGATTGAGCCCCTACAACCCCAAATTTTTAACTTCATAATTTTTTACCCCCTTTAAATTCTTATATTCATTTGAAAGTTCAACATAATGCAAAGCTGATTCTTCTATTGCCTTTCTTTCCTCTTCTGTTAATTCTCTTATAACTTTGGCAGGGACTCCAGCGACAAGCGTTCCCTCTGGCACAACAAATCCCTGCTTTACAAGTGAACCAGCTGCAACGAGAGAATAAGATTTAACTTCTGCACCATCAAGGACGACCGCACCCATCCCAATCAAACATTTATCCCGAACGATTGCCCCATGCAGAATCGCACCATGCCCAACTGTTACATCATTACCAATGATTAAAGGATATTTTTCGGTCGTTACATGAAGAATGCAACCATCTTGGATGTTTGTCCTTTCCCCGATTCTTATATAATTTACATCACCACGAATTACAGCATTGAACCATATATTTGCATCTTTACCAATTACAACATCACCGATTATCACAGCTCCATCGGCTATAAAAACAGATTCGTCAATTTCTGGGAATTTGCCTCTATAAGGTAATATTTTCATCGGACCACCGCTTTTGTTTTAATTTTTTTGAATATGTTCCCAAGAATTGTTCCAGCTTTTTAACTCAACAACGACGCTACCTACAAGAACTTTTAATTTGCCTTTCAATGGGATTGCTTTTTCATCTGCGCTTATCCAGCCGGTAAAATCTCCAGTTAAACCAAAAAAGCCAATATAATTTGCCTTACCATCTATTTCATAAGAATCAACGGGTTTGCTTATAGCGTCTATCTTTATCTTTGTCTTCTTTCTACCAAAATTTATAACTGTAATTCCCTTCGTTCCCTCAATAAAAGTTGGTACAGCTATTGTCTTTGTTTGATTGAAATTTGACCTCGCATAATAAAAAAGAGATGGCCCATCACAATACATTGTTGAAATTTTGACCGTATCTATCTTACGCCCTTTCGTATTGTATTCAAAATTATAATAGTTTTTCTCAACAACATATGCAGACGGATTTTCAATGAGCTGGTATTTGACGCTTTGATAATACTTTCGCTCGCGCTGTTCGCTGTGATATCTTCTTGCGATAAATTTTGAATCAAAAACAGCTTCAAAATCAGCATGGATGTCAACAAACGGAACCGAATAAGAATCAATCCTTACCCTGACCTTGTAAAAATCAATCCCATTTTCACTGAACTTATCAACAACTTTAAACTTTATCTGACCAAGTTTGAAAAAAAGATACTTGACTTCATAAACAAGTTCCTCACCAACCTGAATGAACGATGTGTTGAAGACTTTATCAAATTTTTCAAATTCCTGTTGATGAAAATCTGTTGATATTGCGAAAACTAAAGCAATTATAAAGTTCATAAAAAATTACTCTTCAGAACCAGTTGCCTTTCTTGGTGTTCTTTTTCTTGTTGGGAGTTTCTCTTCAAGCTTTGACTCAAGCTGTTGTTGTGCTGAAATTATCCTCTCTTCAAGTATCCTTTGATAGGCGACGATCTCACTTGTTTGCTGTTTTAAAACATCAACTATTGTTTTCAAATCATTCGTTGTAACCTCAATTTTCCCAGCTGTATTTTCAAAACCCTCAATTATATTTTTCTCCGCCGATTTCGTCAATCTTGAAAGATTTACTATCCCAAACACAACACCAGCTGAAATAAGTATAAGGATGATAAATCCAGCGATAAGTGTTGCTCTGTTTGAGCTAAGCTTTGAAATTATCTCGTCAATCTTTGATGTATTTTCATCAATTTTAGTTGAAACCTCTTTCACCCCAGCCCCAACTTCACCAATTGAGTTTTTCACATCTTTAATTCCATTTTCAACGCCCGAAACTTTTTCTTCAACCTTTGAAATACGGTTTCTCAAATCACGGTTCTGTGCCTCAATTTGACCTATCCTCTTTATTATTTGTTCATTTCCAGCAGAAATTGAAGATAACCTTGAATCAACTTTTTCAATCTTTGAAGAAAGCTCGTCCCTTGCTTGATTAACGCTTTGATTTAGCTTTTGATCAAATTCTCCACGGAGTGCATCTACTTTTTCTTTAAGTGAATTATCCATTGCTTCAAGTTTTTTCATTACATCGTCAACTGAATATTTCGTAATTTGCTGTTGAACTTGGGAGAAAAGGCTTAGAGAAAAAATAAAAATCAAAAGTAGCGTCAATTTAAGTTTCATTTTTTCACTGGTAATTTATTTTTAAATTTAAAGCCCCCGCAGAGAAATGGGGGCTTTGTTCACTTATTTACCAATTGCCAGAAGCTTCTCAGCCTGTGGCATAAGTTCAAGCGCTTTTTGGAATTGTTCATCAACTTCAAGCATTATCGGATACCATCCCTCATTTCGCCAGATAAACCTTGCGATATGTGCCTTTAAAATCGCTTTTATATATGGAAGATCCTGACTGTATTGTCCTTCGTCCCATTTTATTCCCTTTGATATGACGAAATCTTTAAATTCATTAAGCATCTCCTCCGTTATCATGAAATTCTTTTTGAAATTCTCAAAGTTGTTCCCATATTTGCTTCTTATCTCATTCCCTTTCACATCCATAAAGTTTGAAATGAAAATATAAAACAGATTTTGTCTTCTTATGTTAACTGAAAGTTCCGTCAAGTTTTGTGTTTTCACAACAAAATCAGGAGCAATTCCGCCCCCGCCGTAGACAGGACGGGATAAAATTTTGGTGTTATAAACAGTTTTTGCCGAATCTTTACCACCACCCAAATGTTCAGCTATTGATACATATTTCTTCCCTTCATAAGGCTTTTGGATTAATCTCCCGCTTGGCGTGTAATATCTTGCTGTTGTCAATCTAATTGCAGATCCATCATTTAATGGGAATTGTCTTTGCACAAGTCCTTTCCCAAATGTTGTATCGCCCACGACCAAACCTCTATCCCAGTCTTGTATCGCACCCGCAACTATTTCGCTTCCAGAAGCTGAACCTTGATTAACAAGCAGGATAACCGGGATGTTTTCAAGTGTTCCTTCAGAGGTAGCATAAAATTCTTCATTATATTCAGGAAGACGACCTTTGGTATAAACTATCAATCTTCCCTTTGGAAGGAACTCGTCAGCAATCTTCACCGCCTCTGAAAGAAGTCCGCCAGGGTTGTTCCTTAAATCAAGAATGAGTTTTTTCATTCCCTGTTCTTTTAACTTCCGAACCGCTTCTTTAAACTCCCGATCCGTTGTCTCAGAAAATCTATTTATGCTTATATAGCCGATGTCTTTTGAAACCATAACAGCAACATCAACGCTATAAATTGAGATTTTATCTCTTGTTATCACAAAGTCAAGCAGTTCTTTAACCCCAGGTCTTAAAATTGTCACTTTTACCTTTGTTCCCTTTGGACCGCGAAGTTTCTTTATCACATCCTCATTTTTTTAATCCTATAGCTGGTTGATCATCTATTTTAATTATTTTGTCCCCAGCCATTATCCCAAGTTGTTCACTTGGACCACCTGCTATCGGCGAGACAACATTTATCGTATCGTTTATTATTGTGAATTCAATCCCGATGCCCTCAAAGCTTCCTCTTATATCTTCATTTACTCTTTCCATTGCTTTCGCAGGAATATATACAGAATGTGGATCAAGAACACCAAGCATTCCTTCTATTGCAGCCTCAACAAGAGTTTGGGTATCAATTTTATCAACATAATTTTTCCGTGCGAGATTTAAAACATCGTTTAGTTTCATTATTTGTATATAAACATCATCACCGGAAAACAAACTATTTAAATTTGCTCCAATTACTATCCCAACTAAAAGGACAATTATTATCGTCAATGGTGAAAACCTTTGCCTGAGCATAATTTTTACCTCCTAATAATCTACTTTTATTTTGACATAAGTTAAAAAATTTTTTTCATATTTTCCAGCACCAAAGCCAAGCAAGATATCTTTCTTTATTTCCCATAGCAAATCAAAACCAAGTTTAAGTTTATTCTCAATGATCCCGTCAAGAAATTTAACTTTTTCGGCATCCCATTGGCGATGCCCAAGATTGAAATCGCCACCAACATTTATCGTATCAGATTCAATTATCGGGTTTCTCCCGTGCCTTGTTCTTTCTACAAAAATTGTCAAAGTTGCTCTTTTTGATAGAAGATAAATAATTTTGATGAAAAAATCATCTGAATTTGGACCTATCTCATGACCTAAAAGAAAACCGTTATGCGTGTAATTATTTTCGTTGAATCTGTGAGAGTAAACATAGGGTTCAATTCGTGTATATTCAAGTATAAGATCAGCGTTTTTAATAAAATTTGCGAAATAAAGCCCGAACTGATAACCGAGTTCGTTCCCATACCACCCGGTGCCAAGCGTTGGGAAATTTATATCATCAATTAAAACTGTCCCGTAGATTTGAAGGTTCTTAAAAATGTTTGATTTAAAATCAAAGCCAAGCAATGCATTGTCTCTGTCTTGGAGTGAATGTTCCGCAGATTTATAAAAGTTAATAGGATTAAGATAAGCAAGCTCGGGAAAGCGTTTGGTGTAAATCACGCCCTCCCAAACCCCGAAATTAAACTTGTCCCAAAAGTTAAAATTTAATCTGTGTGTTGCCAAGTATTTTGAATTTATCAATGTCATATTGCCCGCAATCGTATCTGGAATTATAAACTTTGTCCCAAGAAGCCATGAATGAACGAAATCATAAGATATACCCTTATATTTAAAGCGAATTTTAAAAAAGTCAAAGGAAGGAGATGTTTGAGAAATGAAAAGTTTTCCA
>NZ_CZVH01000003.1:0-6082 GCF_001458555.1 Candidatus Kryptobacter tengchongensis
GTCCACCAAGTTGAATTAAAACCATTATGATAAATTGCCCAAATCTTGTGAAATATGTTCCTGTGTCAACGACTATAAGTCCAGTTACACAAACTGCGCTTGTTGCTGTAAAGAGCGCATCAATTAATGAAATTCCATTATATGTTGCTTTTGGCAGAAGTAAAAGTAAAGTCCCAAGTGAAATTAGTAACAAAAAGCTAAAGGTGAGAAGTCGGGTTGGGTGGATAGATTTTTGAATTAGCCTCTGACTGTATCTTACTGTTTTTAAAGCAATGTCAAGTGTGAGATAAATTTGAGCTGATGCTATGTAAATTCTTGTAAGTGTTTTTATATCAATTGTCTGTGGCTCACGAATGTAAAACAGGAAGCCGATGCTTTGAATAATGATTAAGAATGTTAATAGAAATTCTATCCATTTTCTGCGAAGATATGATAAGGGGTTGGGGTTGAGCACAAGTTTTGATAGATTGAAAAAGACAAAATAAAAAATCACGATTGAATTGAACTGATGTAAAATACGTTTGACTATTTCGTTGATATAAAATCCATACTCAATTACAAGTGCAGTTATAACGGAACCAGCTAGCACAATCATTATCCGATCAAGTATATCGGAAATTTTTTTAATCTTACCCTGTTGATCTTGAAGCAATTTTAAATGTCAATTTTATTTTGATAGGATGGATATAGCAAGATAGGTAAGAAGAGAGGAGCCGTATTTCATTGCTTCTTCATTTATTGTAAATTTTGAGCTATGGATGTCGTGTTTTGAGTTTTTATCTCCTGCGCCGAGCCAGATAAAACAACCGGGTACTTTCTGAAGGTAATATGCGAAATCTTCAGCGCCCATAACTGGCTTTGCTTCAAAAACCTTGTCTTTCCCCAAGAGTTCAATCGCCTTTTGTTTTGCAAACTCGGTCATTTCTGGGTCATTTATAAGAACTGGATAACCTCGGCTTATTTTTAATTCATAGCCTGCGCCATAGGTTAAGGTTATACCTTTGACAATTTGCTCTATCATCTTCCATGCTTTTTTACGCCATTCTTCATTCATTGTTCGGAGTGTTCCAGATATCGTTGCTTCATCTGGAATTATATTTGTTGCTGTTCCCGCGTGGATTGAAGCAATAGTTAAAACTCGTGGTTCAATTGGGTCAAAAAATCTGCTTGTAATTTTTTGTATGGCTAAGACAATTTCAGAAGCGATTATAACTGGATCAATTGTAAAGTGGGGGCGAGCTCCATGCCCGCCCCTTCCTTTGATTTTGATATAGATCTCATCGGAGGAAGCCATGAGGTGTCCGTCTTTTAAAAAAATCGTACCAGCTTCTGCATCCGGACGAACATGAAGACCGAAAATATAGTCAACCTTTGGATTGTTTAGAACCCCTTCTTTTATCATCTGATTTGCACCACCGGGGTTTTTTTCCTCGCTTGGTTGAAATATAAATTTAACGGTTCCATTTAATTGATTTTGAAACTGCTTTAATATCATCGCTGAACCAAGAAGCATTGCGGTGTGCGCATCATGTCCGCAGGCGTGCATTTTTCCCGGAATTTTTGAAGCGAACGGTAAATTTGTCTGCTCTTGTAATGGGAGTGCATCCATATCAGCACGAAGTGCGACAACCCTGCCTTTTTTTACTCCCTCAAGAACCCCAATTACGCCTGTTTTGGCAATTCCTGTTTCAACTTTTAAACCGAGAGATTTAAGGGTTTGTGCTACGAGTTTAGATGTTCTGTATTCTTCAAATGCAAGCTCTGGATATTGATGAATTTTTCTTCTTATTGAAACAATCTTGGGGAAGATTTTTTCAGCAATTTGAAAAATTTTATTTTGAACAGATTGGTTCATTTTTCAGATTTTTTCGTTTTCTTCTTTGATTTTGTTTTTGAAGATTTCTCACTTTCAGCTATAGGTTCGGTTTGATTGATTGCTGACTGAGTTAATGGAGTTTGAAGAGATAATGGTTCTGGTCTTTGATACATAAGGGTTGGCTCGTTCAAGCTTAGATATGGATTTAGAAGTTTTTTCTTTTTTAACTCTCTTGCTCTTATAACTTCATACATCATCAGAGCTCCAGCGACAGAGGCATTGAGTGATTCAACTTTTCCATACATTGGGATCTTCACGAGGAAGTCACATTTTTGTTTTGTGAGAAATCTCAAGCCTTTGCCTTCATTTCCGATCACAATTGCAACCGGCATTGTATAATCAACTTCGTAGTAAAGTTTTGAAGCATTTGCGTCGGCGCCGACTATCCATATACCTTTTTCTTTGAGTTCATCAAGTGTTTGAGCAAGGTTTACAACTTTTGCAATTCCAACATGAGCGATTGCGCCTGCGGAAGTGCGGGCAACGGTTGAGTTTATAATTGCTGTGTGATGTTTTGTGGTTATAATTCCGTGGACACCTGCACACTCAGCAGTTCTCACAAGTGCACCGAAGTTCTGTGGATCAACTATTTCATCAAGTATTAAAATAAACGGCGGTTCATTTTTTTCTTTTGATACATTTAAAATATCATCAACGCTTATATATTTCGCTTCACTTATAACTGCGATAACCCCCTGCGTTGCTATATCACTTGCAAGCTCACGAAAGCGCTGTTTGTTGATTTCAACAAATGGCACGCCTTTTTTGCGCGCGAGATTTCTGATCTTATCAATTTGACTGCCTCTTATACCGTGAAGAAGATAGATTTTCTCAATCATTACGCTCTGTGATTTGAGAGCCTCTATAACTGGCTGTCTCCCTGCTATTAATTTCGGCTTAATCTCTTCCTCCGGAATCTGTTGCTCTGACATTTGGATGTTTTCCCTTTCGGTATTCATAGTTTCTTAACTCTAATTTATTTTGAAAAAATTTTTTATGATTAAATCAAGCGGAATAAAATCAAAATGGTTCTATTATCCCGTAGCGCTTCAATTTAAGATAGAGGGTTTTCAAGCTAATTCCAAGGATTTCAGCGGTTTTTGATTTATTCCAGTTGTTTGCCTTTAGAACATTCTCAATATGAATTTTTTCAAGCTCAGCAAGCGATAGGGTATTTACAGGTTTTCTAATAAGCTTTGTATAGTAATCTTCTTTGAGTTCTGGTTTTAGAGCAAGGTCTTCAGGCTTTATGATATCGTCTTTTGCAAGAATTGCTGCCCTTTCAACAACATTTTCAAGTTCGCGGATGTTTCCAGGCCAGTCGTAATTCATCAAAATCTCCATCGCTTCTGGGCTCATTTTCTTTTTTCCTCGTGTTTTCTTGTTGAGAAAATACTCAACAAATAGTGGTATATCTTCTTTCCTTTCTCTCAAAGCTGGGAGGCGAATTGTGACGACATTTAATCTATAGAGCAGGTCTTCTCTGAAATTACCTTTTCTAACTTCCTCATTCAAATCTTTATTTGTTGCTGAAATTATACGAACATCAACTTTTAAAATACTATTTCCACCAACTCTTCTGAATTCGCCTGTTTCAATAAACCTTAATAGTTTAGGTTGAACATATTGGCTTAAATCTCCAACCTCATCAAGGAACAATGTCCCTCCGTTTGCAATTTCAACGAGTCCTGGTTTTGAAGTGTGTGCATCTGTGAAGGCTCCTTTTTCGTGCCCAAAAAGTTCTGATTCAATTAAAGTGTCCGGGATAGCGGCACAGTTTATAGCTACAAATGGTTTATCTTTACGTGGACTATTTTTGTGGATTAATCGTGCGATCACCTCTTTACCAGTTCCACTTTCACCGTAAATTAAAACAGTTGCATCTGTTCCAGCAACGCGAGCGACGATATCAAGAACATCTTTAAAAATTTTGCTCTGTCCGATTACTTCATCTGTGTGGATGAGTCTTGATAATTCTTTTTGCATTAAAGTATTTTGAAGCCTTAGCCGACGCTTTTCAATCGCATTTTGAATTGATACAAGAAGTTCGTCAAAGTTATATGGTTTTGTTATAAAATCAAATGCGCCAAGTTTTATCGTTTCAACGGCAAGTTTTATATCTCCAAGTGCTGTAATCATTATTACCTCGGTATCTGGGGAGTATTCCTTTATAAATTTTAAAACCTCAATCCCTGAAATTCTCGGCATTTTTATATCAAGTAGAACAATATCGTAAATTTTGTTTTGAATTTTGTTGATCGCCTGTGCACCATCATTTGCTATATCAATTTCAAAAAGGTTAGTTGATAGCAGTTCATCTTTTAATAGTTCACATAGATATTCCTCATCATCTACAACCAAAACTTTTGCTTTAACATTCCTTTCGCTCATTCTCTATCTTCTTTTTTTGGTGTATTTGGTTTAGTTGATAAATCAAACATTTTCAACCTTCCAACATATGGGACGATTTGCTCGCTTTTCAGTTCCCTTAATTTCAAAATAGTTTGCTCTATTCTGTCTGTGTTTTCTTTGATGATTTTTATGTAAGTTCTTATATCAGGTGGAAGATCTTTTTTGAGAAGAATGTTTGCAGCAAGCTTTATTGCAGCAAGTGGATTGTTAACCTCGTGTGAAACAGTGATAACTATTTCTTGGATCGCTTCAATTTTTTGTGATTGCTCTCCTTTATCTTTTTCTATTTGCCTTTTGAGGTTTTCTCTTTCAATTGTGTTTGCTATGATGACAGGTAGAAGTGGTCCGATTATATCCTCTTTCATGTAATAGTCAATTGCTCCAAGTTTTAAAACTTCGCTCATAATTTCTTTTTCTTTCGCGCTTGAGAGCATTATCACGGGTATATTTATATTTCGGGATTTGATGATTTTCAGCGCTTCTAAGCCGTTCATTTCGGGGAGATAATAATCAAGCAAAATTAAGTTATAATTGTTAGGAATTGAAAGTTTTTCAATTCCTTTTTCTGCTGTCTCAGTCCAATCAACGGAAAAAGAATAGTTTCTATATGAGTTAAGGTAATACTTAATCAAGCCTGCAATGTTTGGGTCGTCTTCAATCAAAAGGATTTTAATTATTTCGCTATTTTCCGACACTATACTTAATTCCCTTGATTTATTTCTTTAAATGCAAGTTTTGCAAGTGCTCCCGCAACATGAGTTTTTATCACCTTTTTCTTTAATTCAGATTCAAGATTTTCTATTATTCCGTTTTTGCAGATAATATATTTCTCACAGTTTGTTTCGTGAGTCCAAGAATTTGTGCGATTTCAGATTCTGTCTTAAGAAATTTTTCTTTCAATACAACAGCGTAACATGCTTCAATTAAGCTTGGCACCCAAGTTAAATGCCTGTATAGAATTAGCTTTCTCGGACCTCCAACTATATCAAGAGCTTTTAGAAAGACCTTAAGAACGATTTCATCAACTTTTTCTTCAATTTGGATAATTTCTTCCTCTTTCAGGACTGGCATATTTAAATCCTTTATTTTTTGTTTGCTATTTCTTTTAGTGATGGACCAATTTTAACAAGCCCAGTTTGATCAATTTCAAGAAGATATGTTTCGGTGCTATGTCCTGACATTCTACACCCATCTATCCTGAAAAGACGAACCATTTCACCTATCGGTCGCTTATATATTTTTTCGGCATATTGATTATTTATTAAAACTTTTGATAACACAATCGTTCCATCAACAATGTGAGGAATTGCGAAACCTCCCGCCGCTTCGGCTGAAAGCTCTTCCTGTCCGGATCTTTTCTGGGATACAAAAATTGCAGTTTGATACCATTTCTTCATGAAATTGAAAAGCTGTCTGACCACAACCCTTGCGATCATCTCTTTTGCTTCATAAAGCCCTGTGACGGAATCAATGACGGTAAATTTGATTTTATACCTCTTAATTGCATATGCAAGTGTGTTGAGAAGCGTTGGGATATCTTCTCTTAATTTACCGTATGAAGCAGCGTCAATGAAGACTATGTTTTCATCAATGTTTTTTTCGTCAACGCCCATTGCAATTGCGCGGAGTTTCATTGAGCTTGCTACAAAATGGGCGGGGGATTCAACAGTGATGAATGCGACCGAGTTTCCAAGCGATGCCTGTTTTATTGCGAATTGTTCAGCCATTAGACTTTTCCCAGTATCTGATATGCCTGTTATATTAAAAACCGAATATTGAGGTATTCCACCAAGT
>NZ_CZVH01000004.1:0-5946 GCF_001458555.1 Candidatus Kryptobacter tengchongensis
ATGACAGTGCCTCCAATAAAAGAACTTTTCAAGCAAAAAGAAAATAAAAATCCCGAGGACAACGGTGTAAACCGCCCCGGGATTTTTTTCAATTGAATTAGGGATCATACGCAAAAAGGCAATCCCGATAAAAGCTCCGGATGCAAAAGAAACAAGCCAAAATATAACCTTTTCAAAAATTTTTTCCCTTACGCTGATGAAAATTATACCAACAAATGAAATAAGACTTACAACGATATTTGCTAAAATTATTTCTATAAACATGCGTGTTTTTTATTAACTTTTTCAATCTTCAATTACCGCAAGGATATCGCTTCTTGAGATTATCCTGTACTCTTTTCCATTCATCTCAATTTCTTCGCCTCCATACTTTGCAAACAAAATTTTATCACCTTCTTTAATTTTTGATTGCAGATCTTCATCTGTTCCCACCGCAATCACGATCCCGATTCTCGGTTTCTCCTTTGCGGTGTCTGGAATTATAATTCCAGAGCTTGTTCTTGATTCAACTTCTTCAAGTGGTTCAACAAGAACCCTGTCATCAAGTGGTTTTATCTTCATTTTTTCACCAATTTTATTTTTGTTTTTATTTTAAACCGAGTAAATGATCAATTTTTGCCCTATCAAACCCAACAACAGGACGATTATTTATTAAAATAACCGGAACACCGGTTTGCCCCGTTAAACGAATCAAATCTTTAGCTGCTCTTGGATCTCGCGTGACATCAACTTCGGTAAATTTAATTTTCTTCTGCATGAAATATTGCTTTGCTGCCCTACACCAGGGACAGGTTGGTGTTGTGAAAATTATAACTTTAGGTTGCTTTTGTTCCATAGCCAAATCATTTTTTAATTTTCTTTTCAAGATCGTTTGCAGCGATTAATATCGGATCCCAAACAGGAGCAAATGGTGGGGCATAACTTAAATCAAGATGACCAATTTCATCCACGGTTAACCTTGCATGAAGAGCCGTTGCGAAAACATCTATTCTTTTAGCAACACCATCCCTTCCGACCATCTCAGCACCAAGCAAACGCCCAGTTTTTTTATCTGCGATAAGTTTAACTCTTATTTTACTTCCACCAGGATAATAGTGTGCTCTTGAACCATGTTCAATCACCGTTGAAACATAATCAAATCCCTCAGATTTTGCCTGTTTTTCAGATATTCCTGTTCTTGCCACCTCAAGCTCAAAAACTTTAAACACAGCTGTTCCAACGATACCTTTAAAAATTGCATTTCCACCCGCGGCGTTTTCTCCAGCGACTTTCCCTTGTTTATTTGCGGTCGTTCCAAGCGGGATATAAACAGGGCGATTCAAAACAAGATGAAATGCTTCAGCACAATCACCCGCCGAGTAAATTCCATGAACATTCGTTTCCATCTTTTGGTTCACAGCGATTGCCCCGCTTCTTCCAAGCTCAACTCCAGCTTCTCTGGCAATTTCAGAATTTGGCTTTATCCCAGCTCCAACTATCACAAGATCAACATCAATAACTTGCCCATTACTTAACACGGCTCTTTTAACATACCCATCTTCACCACTAAATTCATTCACAGATACTGATTTTAAAAGCTTCACACCGTTTCTGGCAAGTTCTTGCTCAACGATCTCATTTATTTCATCATCCATATTTCCAAGTATATTCGGCATTTGTTCAACAATTGTCACATCCAACCCAAGCGAAACAAGAGATTCCACCATCTCCATCCCAATATAGCCAGCACCAATAATTAAGGCTTTTTTAGGCGAGTTTTCTCTGATGAAGTTTTTTATGGCAATCCCATCTTCAAGGAATCTAATTGTGTAAATACCTTTTAATTCAATCCCCTTTATATTCGGCTTAACAGCACGAGCTCCAGTTGCGATCACAAGCTTATCATAATTAACCTCAAATTCCCTCCCGTTTTCAAGGTTTTTAACAAGAATAGACCTTTTCGCAGGGAAAATTTTTAAAACCTCATGATGGACAAAAACATCAATATTTCTTTTCTCTTTAAAAAATTTAGCGTCATATACAACGAGATTTTCTGGAGATTTAATTATATCTGAGACAAAGTAAGGCAAACCACAAGAACCGTAGGAAACGAAACCGCTTTTTTCAAATACAACGATTTCCATATCAGGTTTCAATCTCCTCGCCCTACTTGCTGCGCTCATCCCCGCAGCAACTCCACCGATTACAACAAGTCGTTCTGCCATGTGCTAATTTGCTTAATTTTGTTGTTTCAGTGTTTCTTTGGTTTTTCTCGCAGCCTCAACAACTTTGTCAACATAATGTCTTTCTGGCAACGCACCTTCAAAGTAATAAACATCGTTCATTACAACTTTTGGAACCCCCATAACCATATATTTTTCAGCAAGATCTGGAAATTCAATCGCCTCAACCATATCGGCAGTGATAAGATCATTTTCCATAGCAAGTTGATGTGCAAGATGAACGGCGCTCGGGCAATATGGACAGGTCGGGGTTACAAAAACCTGGATATGAACCGGAACATCAATTTCTTTTATCTTCTCAATGCTTCTTTGGCTCAACCCAGAAACACCTCTTGAAACCATTTCAATATCTAAAAGGAATGATGCAAATTCATAGCCCGATGGTATACCAAAGTATCTTATTCCATAATCCCTATCCTCGCTTGCGATAACCGTTGCGGGAACCTTGTCTATTTTAAACTGCTCAACTTTATCCGTATCGGTATAAAAATTGTAAATTTCAAGTTGTATCTTGTCCGACAGCTCGGAGAGTTCAGTTAAAAGTTGCTTTGTCTCCCTACAATACTGGCAATCAAGCTCTCGTGTAAAGTGAATTACACGAACCTTGTTGACGAGGTTTTCCTCAAATCTTTTTCTCAATTCTTCTCTGTCATCTGCATCAATTTAATCCCTCATTTGTTTGAGTTTATTTTTAGTTAATTTTAAAATTTTAACCACTAATGGATTTGCTACCGAATAATAAACGGTATTTCCTCTGCGAACACTCTTTATTATCCCACTTCGCCTTAAAACAGCAAGGTGTTGTGAAACAAGCGATTGCGAAATTCCAACAAGATGCCATAACTCCGATACTGTTTTATCAGAATCAATCAATTCGCTGATTATTTTCAGACGAGTTGGGTTTCCAAGTATCCTCAATATCTCCGCTATCTGTGAAAACTCATTTATTTTTTCACCGAGCATCGCTTTTTCACTCCTTTAATTTTTCTCGTTCAACTAACTTGATAATTTTTATCACAAGCGGATGAACCACCCTGTATTTTATATTGACCCCTTCTCTTTCTGCCTTCACGATCCCCTTTGCCCTCAAAAGAGCAAGATGTTGGGAAATTTTGGGCTGTGGCTCCCCCAAACAATCACCTATATCATTTACACATAAACTTTGCTCAATCAATCCACATACAATTTTCAATCTTATGGGATGCCCAAGAATCTTTAAAATTTCAGCCTCTTCGGTGAAATCACTGTTTTTTAACTTTTTAAGCTCCATATAAATATATTCAAATATCTTTATATTGCAATACAAATATAACAAAATTTTCGCACTTTGTCAAGTGACAGTTTGTCCGCCTGGTTTTAAAGTTCTCTAAAATTTTTAATCTTTCAATAACTTTTAAATCACCGCTGATGTTAACCCTGAAAAACTGACAAACTTTCAAAAACCTTGATTATAAACACGAGTATTTTTATTTTAGAAAAAAGTAAAAACATCAATGAGATGAAGATTGGACTGTTCATCCCTTGCTACATTGATCAGTTTTATCCTGAAGTTGGTCTCGCAGTGGTCAAAATTTTAAAGAAATTTGGGATAAAATTTGATTATCCAATTGAGCAAACCTGCTGTGGACAACCCGCCTTTAATACGGGATACCGAAAAGAAGCAAAAGTCCTCGCTGAAAAATTTCTCAAGATTTTTTCAAAGTTTGACCACATCGTTTCACCATCTGGTTCCTGTGTAAGTATGATCCGAATTTTTTATCCTGAACTTATAGACAAGGATGATATTGCAATCATAACAAAAAAATTTTTTGAATTAACAGAATTCCTTGTAAATATAATGAACATTGATTCAACAGGAGCTGAGTTTGATTACACGGTAACATATCACGATTCATGCCATGCTTTGAGAGAGCTTGGGCTAAAAACCGAACCAAGAATCCTCTTAAAAAATGTTAAAAAATTAAAACTTATTGAAATGGTAAACTCAGAAGACTGTTGCGGATTCGGGGGAACTTTCTCGGTGAAATTTCCAGAGATTTCGGTTGATATGACAAAGCATAAGGTTAATTACATTCTAAATTCTGGAGCAGATTTTGTAACATCAACAGATCAAAGCTGTTTGATGCAAATTGATGGCTATGCAAAAAAACACGGGATCAATATAAAAACAATTCACATTGCACAAATTCTGGCAAATTTTTAACAAATTTTCTGAAATATGTTAAATTATACGCCTTCAAAATTCAAAGAGAATGCATTAAAAGCCCTTGCAAACGAAAACTTGAGAAAAAATCTAACCAGGGCAATTTCACATACGCTTTCAAAAAGGGCTGAAGTTGTTTCGGAACTCCCCAATTGGGAAGAACTGCGACAGAAAGCTCATGATATAAAAAAACACGCAATTGAAAACCTCGCTTATTATCTTGAAATGTTTGAAACTAAAGCAACTGAAAACGGGATTAAGGTTCTATGGGCTAAAGATGCAGATGAAGCGAGGACTTATGTCGTTGAGATAGCTAAAAAAATAAATGCAAAGTTATGCGTTAAATCAAAATCAATGACAACAGAAGAGATAGGATTAAGAGAATTTCTTGAAGCAAACGGGATTGAAACGGTTGAAACAGACCTTGGGGAGTTTATAGTTCAGCTTGCTGATGAAATGCCTTCGCATATAACAGCACCAGCGATGCACAAATCAAGGGATGAAATAGGTAAACTTTTTACAGATAAGCTTGGGGTTGATTTCACAAATGAGCCAGAGGAATTAACGAAAATTGCAAGGAAATTTTTAAGGAAAAAGTTTTTAAACGCCGATCTTGGTATATCAGGAGCAAATTTCCTCGTTGCTGAAACAGGTTCAATTGTAATAGTTGAAAACGAAGGGAACGCGGGCTTAAGCACAACACTCCCAAAAGTTCATATCGCAATTGCTGGGATAGAGAAGATAATCCCAAGGCTTATTGATTTGACAGTTTTCTTCAAAATTCTTGGAAGAAGTGCAACCGCTCAGAGATTCACAAGTTATGTCTCAATTATAAATGCACCCAGAAAAAATAAACTTGATTCACCTGAGGAAGTTTATGTTATATTGCTTGACAACGGTAGAAGTGATTTATTGAGGTATGAGAAACTAAAACAGGCGCTTTATTGCATTAAATGTGGCGCTTGCATGCTTGCTTGCCCAGTTTATCAAAGAGTTGGAGGTCATCCTTATGGTTCAATATATCCTGGTCCGATTGGCTCAGTGATAACACCAGCGCAACTTAAACTTAACAATTCATACATTTTACCATTTGCTTCGTCATTATGTGGCAAATGTTATGAGATTTGCCCAGTTAAGATAGAAATTCATCACCTTTTGCTTTGGCTCAGGCATAGAGCGGTTGAATCGGGTTTTTCACCACCGGCTCTTTCAAACTCAAATTTAAATTTTTTCACGAGATCTTTTTTATCAGCGGTTTCACCAACTTTTATCTCGGGAAGCTGTGTTTTCCCTTTTTGAAATTGTTTTAGAAAATGAATTATATGCTCTCTTGATTTTTCCATATTTCCTTAAATGATTTTGGTGCAAGTTCTGGAAAAACTCTTCCATTTGACCAATTTTTAAATTTGGGCTTTATCCCGAGCTTGCGTATATATCTTAAAAGTTTTGAGCCAAATTCATAAAGTTTATGACTTCTCATTCCGATAAACCAAAGCTTAAAGATAAGTTTTTCAATCCACG
>NZ_CZVH01000005.1:0-5734 GCF_001458555.1 Candidatus Kryptobacter tengchongensis
AAGTTAGCAACTATTGAAGCGGTTAATGTAACTATGATGATTATCTTCCACATATTGTTTCACCCTCATAATTAGAAACCCGCGATAACTGTGAAAAATATCGCTGATTCATCTCTGCTGTATTTTTCCTCACCAGGTTTTATAAATTTTCGCTTTGTGAATTTATAACCGAAATCAACCACAATTGAATAACCTTTATAAGAACTCTGGTTCGTCAACGAAAAAGCTATCACTCCTCTGTTTTCGCTTCCAGTTCCATCTTTCAAATTCCTTATTCTATAGGAAAACAATTCGGGAAAACCAACAATGCTAAGCCCCTGAATCCCGAAATTAAACACTGATCTATCTGTCAACTTATATCCAACTCTAAAAATTGGTATTGTTTCCTGCGTATGTTGAATTATATTTGTTATCCTTCTCAAACTTCCAGCAACATCAACATAACCAAGTTTCGTTTCCTTGACTGTTCTGACCTTAAATTGAGGTTTTATTTCAAGCCGACCATTTAAAAATTTAAGTGTATAATCAATTTTATGAACAAGTCCCCAAAGCGTAATTCTTCCATCAAGTTGATCTCCTGTGTATTTTGCCTCCGGAAGCAAAGCTTTTGATGGATCCCCAAGCTGTCGCTGGAAATTAATTTCAAAACGAATTCTGTTCTCAATGTTAAGATTTGGAATTTGCGTGTATCTTGCTTCAAGATAAAGGTTATGAACAAAGCTATTTCTATACCTGAGTTGATCTTCTGTAAAAACAGGGAAAGGACTTGTTATAGTTATGACGCCTTTATATTGATAAACTGGATTTGGAATTTCATCCCTAACTCTTTTCATAACATAATACAGAAGAAGAGAGCCAAGCCGTGGGTTTGATGTTGTGTAAAGTGTTTTAATATATGAGACCTGATTAATTCCACCCCTTGCAATTGCTTTTTCATTTATGAAACCAATTTGAGCTGACCAATTCCTCGCTAAATTTACCTTCATAAAAGTATGATAACCATTTATATCCGGCTCATAAGGATAATCAGGATAAATGTCATTCTCTTGTTCATCAATTACACCATTATTGTTCCAATCATCACCATAATCAAAGAGTGGGGGATCACTGTAATATGTAAGAAAATCTTCCTGATAATCAGGTATTCCATTTGCATTTTGATCATCATCTGGGATCCCGTCGTTATTTCTATCCTTTCCTGGGAATATACCAGCGTCGGGTCTTCTTATAATGCTGGTTAAGCCAATTAATTCGTTTGCGTTCTGCCTATATCCAAGTAAAAATGGATCAGGCGTTGGATTCAAAACATCGCCGTTTTCAAAAGTTGGATTTGGAGTCGCATTGTAAAAATAAAATCCATCTTCCCATCTATCTCTATCATCATTATCATCAACAAGAGAGAAATAAGCGCCACCCGGAATAAATGATATACCACTTGAAACATCATAAGCAGTCACACCATAAACATCAGGAGCAAGATAGGAATACCCAGAACCAGTCCACATCATATAGTAACTATTCTCAAGCGAATAAACATTAAGAGCGGTTGTATAAAGTGGTTCAATTTTATATCGTTCAAATCCAAAGGTTAAACGCCCAACTTTTTTAGAAGCTTTGATATAAAATGCGTTTCCTTTTTGCGTGAACCAGGGACCACGACCAACCGGATATTTTGACCATTCTAAACTTTGAGCAAATTCACCTTCTATGTTAAATCCTTTCCAGTTAAATTTGAAATTTAAACTATACACGCTCATTCCCGTTGTGAGAGCATAATTAAACCTGACAATTTGACGGTTTGACGCGTCTTTGACATTTCCCTCGGCTCTTTTTATTAGGCGGAAAAATGTCGGGGTCCCAACCGCAATTGAATCATAGTGTGGGATAAACCGTGCTCCTGTCGTTTGCCCCCAATCATCAAGACGATTGACAAAATCATGAGCTGCTTCAATTTTGAAATCATTTGCAACCAAAATTTCAAACTCAACTGATTCAACACCAGGTGGGATTATATAAGCAAAAGTTATATTTCCATCGCTTGGTATTTGCTCTGGATAAACAGGCAATGCAGACAACATTGACCTAAATTTATAACCGGGTCCTCCTTGAATTGGGGTGTAAGCAGTATAACTTAATGTATCAGCTCCAGCAACCCAAAGGGTTCTATCAATACTAAAATTTCTAAAAACATAATACTGAAGCGGGGCACCAAGAACCGTTTCTTGTGGGTTTGGAACTTTACCATTTATATTTTTAGTTGGAACTGTCCTACCGTTAATTTTAACAACCGGGTCAGAATAAATTATTGGACCCGAACCATCTTTTGGAGAATCATCACTTATTCTGACAAAGATTATCCTCGGAACACCATTTGGGGGAACACCCTTAAAAGGCACATCTCGGGCGTTGACATCCATTCGTCTCGTATGTTGATTTACATAAGTAGCACCAATTGTTAATACATCCCCGATATCTGTTTCAAAATGACCACCGAAAAGATATTGAGCCCAATTTCGCACCCTTTGCACCCCATCTATCAAAAGAGGTGTATCAAATCTAAATCTAACAGGATCACTAACCCTTGAAACTATAAATGTTCCTCTATGTTTTGTTGTAGCCCCGTCCCATCTCACACCGTTAAACCTTGCCTTATCAAATGTAAGCGATGTAAACTTCGTCCTTATCGCATCACCTATCATCAACCTCGTTTGAAAATCTGCATAATTATCACTTGCTATCACAAGATTTTGAAAATACTGGTAGTAAAACCTTGATTTCGTCAAGCTACTAAATCCTCCGAGCTCTTGTCCTATAAACTGTCTTTGGTTTTCAATCAACTCAAAAATTAAACTCCCGTCTATGAGAAAATTCCCAAAGTTATCATAAAACCTTTTCCTTAGGAAGGAAATGCTGTAATTTTCATAGTTTCTTCCCGAATAATTAAGATAACTTTCCTTGTCTCTTGAGATGAATTGCGCAACTGAAATTTCAAAACCGATGATTAAAAGCGTGAATAAAACAAATTTTTTCATGGCGTTGCAAATCAAAATTTTTTATAAATTAAATTCAAAACTAAATTTATGACTACCGCCTGCGTCGGGTATCTCAAATTGATGAACATATACATAGTCAATCCTAAATTTCCAGTATTTTATCCCGAATCCTGGATTTAAACTTGCCTGTTTCACGCCATCTACTATCGCTCCACCCGAGGCTCTGATAACAAACTCAAAATCACTTTTCAAAAATTCAGATGAAAAAGCCTTAATTTCAAATCCAGCATCAATTTTTAGATCATAATCAGATTTTAAAACCCCTAAACCTATTTGATAATTGTAAGTTCTTGATTCATATACGATCCCGCCAGCAATCTCCAGAGGTAATTTCGCATCACTTGATTTATTCAGTGCGATGCTCGGTTGAGTTATATTTCTTGCGGTTAGCCCAAAGCGCAAATCAGAACCATTTACAAAATCATTCCATACAAAAATTGCCCCAGCATCAAATGTAAAACCAAAATACGAATAAGCAGATTCACCAACAGGTGCAACAGCAGACCATCTTAAAAGTTTAAAACTCCCACCTATTGATAAACCTTTGATGTATTTAAACTCTCTTGCAACCGAGAAAATAAGTTGATTTTCACTCCACATCCCTGTTTTAAAATATGAAACTCCAACCCCGAAGTCAAAAATTGAAAAGATAGGCAATACCCCAGCCAAGGTTACGTAGTAAAGGTTTTCATCCTGCACAAATGGATAAAGCCGTGAGTAAGTTGAAGCAAAACTAAATTTTCTTATCTGTCCAATTCCAGCGGGATTATAAAACATACCGTATGGATTATCGGCAACTGCAACATAAGCCAAACCAAAAGAAACAGCCCGAGCCCCGTTGCCAAGGTCCTTGAAGGCTCCAGAAATCGCAAAATCAAAATGCAATGATATTAACACTATTGACAGGATAAATTTTCTCATTATGGAAGCGAAAATTATTTTTCAATAAACGACTGTTATAGTTTTAAAGACTGACTCAACACCAGTATCTGCATTTATCGCAACTCTCAAAAGATAAACACCAGGTCTCACAAGCCTCCCATTTTCATCCCTTCCATCCCATGTGAAAGAATTTGAAGAAATATAGGCAAATGCTTTGCTTTGCCCATCAAAAATTGTTTTGATAAGCCTACCCGTAAGATCAAAAATCTGGATCTTTAAATTTCTCTCAACCAAAAGATTTGCCAGGAAGAAACTTATTTGAGTTCTATCATTTAAACCATCACCATTTGGAGAAAATGGATTGGGATTGATCTGGAGGTCAACTATCAATCTTTCTGGAACATCTGTTGTTAAAACAGTCCAACTATTTAGATTGCCTCTTTTTCTCGTATCAACAAATTGTGGATTTGACGCCGTCATTTTGCTTATCACAACCGATGGGAATTCATTTATATCAAGGTAAAGCGTTAAACTTAACTTAACACTTATTCTGGAGTTTGAATTAATTGGTTGTTGAAATGCTATTTTTACATATTCTGGAGACGATATAACTGAATAAGCAACGGGATTCCCATTTAAAGTGACTGATTCAACATTTGCAGGTGATGGGGTAAATATAATTAGTGTATCAATTCCAAGAGAATTATCATCAACTTCAACATCAAAATTGCAAGTTATTTCAGTCCTTTTTAAAATTGGGACAACTGAGGGTTCAACCTCAAGGGTAATACTTTTAGCAACGAGCTTTTTATGGTAAAAAATTGAAAGTCTTTTTAAGATGGGTGTTTCAGTGCTTGAAGTGGATAAATTTACTTTGAATTGGATGTAACGCCTTGGCTCGGTTACCTTCATAACCTCAAAACTTGAAATTTCAGGGGACCATTGACTCCAGGTATCATTAACGCTTGGGCTTGAACCTGTTCTAAATTGGAAAGTTATTCCCGTGCCCTCAGGTAGTTCAGCTTCCCACTCAGCCCAACCCCAATTAACAGGCTGTCCAACATCAATGACCTTTGAATAATACTCCCCCGATGATAAATACCCAACACCGTATACTTCTATCTCAGCTATAACAGTTGAACTAAATCTATCAACAACATCAAAACTAATTTTAACAAATCTTGCAATTATTGGGTCAAAAATATCAAGTGTTTTAACATCTTGATTATCCGTCTTTTGAACGATTCTGGTAAGTTGAAGTGAATCAATGCCAGCGTAAATTGTATAAGCCCTTGGTCTAAGGGATTGGTTCAGACCAAAAGTTATAATCACAACCTTATTAATTCTTCTTAAAGCAAGCAAATCAATCAAAATGTAGCTACCATCTCCACCAGGTCTTATCTGACAAAATGTTCTACTATCACCATCAATTACTTTCATCGGGTTTCCAGTTACAGTATCTCTGTCCCCTGTAGAGGTTTTCGGCTCACCAGTTCCATAGTAAGTTATAGTTGCCCTTCTCTTTTTAGCAAGATTTTCCTGCTCACTTGTCTTTAGAATTAAATAATCAGAAGAGTTAGTAACATCAACTCCTTGACTTAATGTGCTATCAATAAAGCTGGAAAACTTTGAAATAACAATAGTATCTGGGGGGATTTGGGAACTGGCGAATGTGATAAGGGTTATTGAGAAAACTAAAATAAGCATCAAACGGTGCATAATTTCAAGTAGAATATCTTTGCTATTCAATTGTTTAATTTATCAAATTTTTGGTGATTAAGTCAAGGAAATTTAAAGAA
>NZ_CZVH01000006.1:0-5639 GCF_001458555.1 Candidatus Kryptobacter tengchongensis
TTTGCTTCCGTCATTAAACTTGAAGTCCCAACTTTTAAACCTGAAGAATGTCCATTGTGTAAAGAAGGAATTGAAATTGAAAAACCAGGAAGTAGAGGGATTTACTAAAAAATTTATTTGCCTTATGCAAAACGAGAAAATAATGGGAAATATGAAACTTAAGAAAAGAAATATAATTTATCGTGGGAAGGTTTTTGACATAATTGTTGATGAGCTTGAATATTTTGAATCAAAAAATCATACAATTCGTGAAGTAGTTCAACATCCAGGCGGTGCTGTTGTCCTTGGGCTTCTTCAAGACCAAAGAATAATTTTGATAAAACAGTATAGATACCCAATTGACAAATTTATATATGAATTACCAGCTGGAAAGCTTGACCAAGGAGAAGACCCAAAAGTTTGTGCGATAAGAGAACTTGAAGAAGAAACAGGATTCAAGCCAGAAAGAATTGAACTTTTAACCTACATTTATACAAGCCCTGGATTTTGCACTGAAAAACTTTACATCTATTTAGCAGAAAATTTACAGAAAAAGAAACAAAACCTTGAGGAAGGAGAAGTTTTATCAGTTGAATTTAAAACAATTGATGAAGCTGTAGATATGATTCTAAAAGGTGAAATCGTTGACGCTAAATCAATCGCCGGAATAATGATTGCCGAAAAAATTTTAAAACAACGATGGGGGAGGAAATAAAAAACGGAAATAGACAGTTCAATGTTGAAATGAAAAAATGTATTTTTAAAGGTTGTTCCGGAAATCTTGAAGAGATAAGTTATTATGAGCGAAATAACTGGATCACCGTTGAATATCAATGCAAAAAATGTAAAAGAAAATTTACCGTCAAAATAGAAACATAAAAATGAAAGTTGATATCTTATGGTTTAGGCGTGATCTCAGAACAAAAGATAACCCTTTGCTATCCCTTCCCGAGTCCTATGTTTTACCAGTTTTCATATTTGATAAAAATATCCTTGGTAAACTACCTAAAGATGACAAAAGGATAACCTTTATATTTGACAAGGTGATAAAATTAAAAAACAATTTAAAAAGCCTTGGGCTTGATCTTGCAATCTTTTATGGAAAACCTTTGGATGTTTTTGATCTCATATCAGAAAGATATCAAATAAGAAAAATTTTTGCCTCTGGGGATTGGGATAGTTACGCAAGAGAAAGAGATAGACAAATCTCATCAAAGTATAACCTTCAACTTGTCCATGATAACTTCCTAATAGAGCCAAATCTGATTTATAACCTGCAGGGCAAACCTTACACAGTTTTTTCCCACTTTGAAAAAGCTGTATCAAAATTAATTTATGAGCACGCCAAACTTGAATATAAACCGAAAGAAACACTCAACCTCGCAGATTTTGAATATTCAAAGATCATAAAGGTATGTGAAACATTAGAACTTTTACCCATAGACATAAAAAGCATAGGATTTGAAAAACAGACATTAACCTTTGAAGGGGCTATAAAAGAGCCAAAGGAACTTTTAGACAGATTTGAAAAACAAGTAGATTTTTATGAAGAGAATAGAAACTATCCTTTTTTAAATGCCACATCCCTTTTAAGTGTTCATCTACGGTTTGGAACTATATCAGTAAGAGAGATATTCAGATGGGCTATTGAACACGATAAGAAAGGGAAGTTTATAAGCGAGTTAATCTGGCGAGAATTCTTCAACTATATCTTATATCACTACCCATACAGTGAGTTTGAAAACTTTAGGAAGGATATAACGGTAGATTGGCGGGAAGACCATAAAAAGTTTGAAGCTTGGAAAAAAGGGCTGACAGGATTTCCCCTTGTGGATGCAGGAATGCGCCAACTTGAACAAGAGGGTTATATACATAACCGTGTTAGAATGGTTGTAGCAAGCTTTCTAACAAAGAATTTGCATATTGATTGGAGGCTTGGCGAAGAATATTTTTCCCTTAAACTTTTGGACTATGAGGCTTCTTCAAACATAGGTAATTGGCAATGGAACGCAGGAGTTGGCACGGACACAAAGATAAGGTTTTTTAATCCATTTTTACAATCTTTAAAATTTGACCCTAACGGAGACTATATAAAAAAATACATCCCAGAGTTAAGAAAATTAGACCCCAAGTATCTACATAGCCAAGAGTTTTTTGTAAAAGAAAAGATATCGGGCTACCCAAAACCCTTGGTAGATCTAAAACAATCTATATCAAAATTCAAAGAAATTTACCACAGAAAAAATATATAAGAGAGATGAAACCAACAGTTGTAATAAGTGCATGTCTTAACGGACTTCCATACAGATATAATGGTGCCACAGTAAACGATGAACTTGTTAATAAGTTAAAACCACTGTTTAACTTAGTTCATGTTTGCCCTGAATTTGAAATAGGGCTTGGAATACCGAGGAAAACAATAAAACTACATAAAGTTGGGGACGAAATTAGAGCGATCCAAGATGAAACGGAGATAGATTTAACATCAAGGCTTGAAAACTTTGCAAATAATTTCTTAAAAAATCTCGGAGATGTCCATGGATTCATTCTGAAGGCAAAATCACCAAGTTGCGGTGTCGGAAGCACAAAAGTTTATGTAAATGGCAATGTCTACGGGAAAACATATGGAATTTTCGCAAAAGTCGTAAAAGAAAACTTACCCCACATTCCTTTAATTGATGAGGGAAGATTAAGAAACAAAGATTTGATGTGGGAATTTTTAACAAAAGTTTTCATGCTCTTCAGATTTGAGAAAGCAAAATCAGGTATAAATAATTTAATTGAGTTTCACAGCAGACATAAATATCTTTTCATGAGCATATCTCAAAAGCATCTCAAAAATCTTGGAAGAATAATTGCCGAGCACAAAACCGGGAATTTTGAGCAAATAATTAAAAAATACGAATTGACATTTAAAGATATGATGAAACAAAGTTTCAGGAGGACAAATCTTGTTAACTCAATTATACATATCTTCGGTCACATTTCTGAAAATCTTTCACGAAGCGAAAAAGCTCATTTTTTAAAAATGGTTGATAAATTTAAAAATGCTAAAGTTGAATTAACAACAATTGTTGAAATGCTGAGAATTTACGGAATGAGGTTTGAAAATGAATACCTGCTTGGGCAGTATTTTCTTGAGCCATTTCCAGAAATTTTATGAGGAGTGGGCGGTAGAGGATTCGAACCTCTGACCTCTTGCATGTCAAGCAAGCGCTCTAACCAGGCTGAGCTAACCGCCCAAAGTCTGTTTTAAATATAAAAATTTTCAGCATCAAAATCAAGTAAAAAGGCACCTTGCTCCCTAAAAACACAACCTCCTTAAGAAGCACAACGGAGATATTTTATGCCCCATCAAATGGTATACCAAAGGAACTCAACTTGATTTTATCTTTTTCGTTTTTTAAAATTTATCAAAGCTTTAACCATAATAAATTCAAAAAGGCTATGAAAAGTATGAGTTTATTTGAGCAACTTGTTTTTATTCTTTATACACAGGGGTGGGAACAACTTGGCAAGATACCGAACCCTATAACTGGAAAGATTGAGAAAAAACTTGAAGAAGCAAAATTCACAATTGATTTGCTTGACATGTTAAAAGAAAAGACGAAAGGAAATTTAACGGAGGATGAAATTAGATTCCTTGAATACTCAATCTCACAACTTAAAATAAACTACTTTTTTGAAGTTGAAAACGAAAGAAAACAAAAATCAGAAACAACCCCGCAAAACCAATCATAAACAAAACTCATACCTCAATGAAATTTGGTATCATCGGTAACCTTGCAAAGGAATCACTTTATGAAATAGTTTTTAACTTGACAAATCAACTTGAATGTGAAAAAATACAATTTTTCCTTCAAAAGGAAATCGCTGATGAAATTGAAAAAAGATTTTCAAAAAAAATTGAACAAAAGTTAAACTTACCTGAACTACTTGCAAGCTCTGACATAATTGTCTCATTTGGTGGCGATGGAACAATTTTATCAACCGCAAGATTAGTTGGGCATCGTGAAATCCCCATACTCGGCGTAAACCTTGGTAAACTTGGTTTTCTTGCTGAAGTTTCACCTGAAGAAATTTTTGGCTTTATAAAAAAAGTTTGCAACGATGAATACAGAATTGAGGAAAGAATGGCTCTTGAAGCAAGTGTAAAAGGTAACGATGAAAAATACTTTGCATTAAATGACATCGTAATTGATAGAGCTGGTTCAACAAGAGTTGTTGATATTGAGACATACATAAATGATGAATATTTGATAACATACACAGCAGATGGACTTATTATATCAACTCCAACTGGTTCAACTGCATACTCACTTGCAGCTGGGGGACCGATAGTGACACCCTCAAGTCATGTTATAACTCTTACCCCCCATTTGTCCACACACTCTAACAGCAAGGTCTATTGTGATACCAGATGACAGTATAATAAAAATAAAAATTGAATTTCATGAAAAAGACATTTTGATCACTGCAGACGGTCAAATTGAGCATAAAATTAAACCACCCCTTGAGGTCATCGTAAAAAAAGCGGATTATAAAGTAAAACTTGTAAAACGACTTGAAGTAAGCTATTTTGATGTTTTAAGATCAAAATTAATGTGGGGGATGGATTTAAGAATTGAAAAAACAAAGACAGGAAACGAAAATGCCAACTTATGAAGATGCTCTTAATCTTCTATTTGAATTCACAGAAAGTGAAAATTTGCGAAAACACGCCTTTGCGGTTGAATCAGCAATGAGAGCTTATGCCAGAAAGTTCGGAGAAGATGAGGAAAAATGGGCAATCGTCGGTCTTCTGCACGATTTTGATTATGAAAAATTTCCAACACCAGATCAACATCCGTGGGTCGGTTCAAAAATACTTGAAGAAAGAGGATACCCAGAAGATATACGCAGGGCAATTTTAGGTCACGCTGATTATACGGGTGTCCCAAGAGATACACTCATGGCAAAAGTTCTTTATGCATGCGATGAACTCTGCGGTTTCATCACAGCCGTTGCCCTCGTCAGACCAAATAAAAAAATTGAAGAAGTAACCGTTGAATCCGTAAAGAAAAAACTTAAAGATAAAGCATTTGCAAGGTCTGTAAATAGAAATGATATTTACAAAGGTGCCGAAGAACTCGGGATCCCACTTGATGAACATATCCAATTTGTAATTGAAGCAATGAAATCAATAGCGGATAAACTTGGTCTATGACATCATACTTAACTATCTACATTTGGATATCGCTTGGAATAGTGTTTCAAGGAGAAGTTGCGTTACTTGGAGCTGGACATTTAATTTATGCTGGCAGTGTTAATTTTTGGATAGTTATTTTAATCGCGACTTTTCTCTCCTTTATCAACGGTGAGATTATTTTTATTTTATCAAAAACGGGATTAAAACTTATACCAATCCCATATGAAAAAATTTTTAAAGCTGGGAAATTAGTTGAACAATATAAAACATCGCTCTTGCTCTTTTCAAGGTTTATTTATGGGGTGAGAAATATCATACCCGCAGCGTTTGGACTCACAGATATAAAACACGCTGAATTTTCAATTCTGAATTTTGCTGGCGCATTCATCTGGGCAGTGACATTTACAACCGTAGGACTTTTCTCTGGAGGGCTTCTCTCAAATTTTATTGATGTAAAAAGATATCAAATGCT
>NZ_CZVH01000007.1:0-5481 GCF_001458555.1 Candidatus Kryptobacter tengchongensis
GAATAAGATCTTTTCATTTTCCTCATAAAGACAGATGCTACCAAGCGTATGTCCTGGGGTGTGGATCACTCTTAGTCTCATTTCACCAACCTCAATTATATCACCATCGTTCAAAATTATATCCGGCTTAACCCCCTCAATTCTGAAAGGAAGTTCATATAGAACAGATTTTGGATCCTCAAGCAGATGTGCATCTTTTTGATGGATAGCAACTTTTGCAGCCGTCAGCCGAATAATTTCAGCATCATCTGCGATGTGATCCCAGTGTCCATGTGTATTAATTAAGCAAAGAATTTCACAATCTCTTTTTTTTGCCTCATTTACAATTTCTTCTGCTGAATCTTTCGGTGCATCAATTACAACCGCATAATTACTTTTTTCATCAATTACAAGGTAACCAATTGTCAAAAGCGGACCGGATTCAAAAGCTTTAACTATCATCGGAAACCATATTTTATTTTTAAAATTCTTCCCTCGTCTTACTTGAAAAAATACTCACAACCATATCTTTATACGAACTGACATTGTCAATTTCATCCTTTGCTATCCTTGAAAATTGATGCAATCCATCAAGGACAAATTCCATCGCAGTTGCCATGGCATATTTATCGTTTTCATCAATTTTAAGATACTTTTTCACAATTTCTTTTAATCCTTTCACCTTGCAAAGCTCAGCGTAAAACTCATTGATTGGCATCTCATCTGAGATCTCTATCTTATTCCCATTTTCAAACCATGCAATTATTTGAGCATATTCTTGATGCCCAGATTGTTGCTGTGCTTGTCCTCTTCCCCTCTCCTCATAAGAGTGATATCTCGTTTTTGGCAATGGATCTGGAAAGTATTTTTTAAATACCTCTCTTATCGCTTTTCCAATTAACGCTTTGCTCACCTTAACACTTCCCTCCTGCTCACCCTCAAAAACAAGCTCAACTTTCCCTGTTATCCCAGGCAAAATAAAATTTAAATCACAAATTCTGGGATAAATGATATCCTCGTTAAATTTTATAGCCCTTCTCTCAGCGTTGCTCACGAGATTTTCCATACAAGAAATGGTTAATCTTGCGCTCACACCAGATTTTTGATCCACAAACTCGCTCGTTCTCGCTTGAAAAGCTATCTGCTCAATTATTTCTTTGAAATAATGCGGAATTATAACTTTTTTACCAGAATCTCTATTTATCCAAGCCTCTTGTTCAGTAATTTTAATTCCATCTTCAATTGTCCTTGGATAATGAGTCAATATCTGCGATCCAATTCTATCTTTTAAAGGTGTGATTATATTTCCACGGTTTGTGTAATCCTCCGGATTCGCTGTGAAAATTATCATTATGTCAAGCGGAATTCTTATATTAAATCCTCTAATTTGAATATCTCGCTCTTGCATGATGTTGAATAATCCGACCTGGATTCTCGGTTGGAGATCCGGAAGCTCGTTTATAACAAATATACCACGGTTCGTTCTTGGAATTATCCCCCAGTGGATAACCCCTTCGTGTGAATAATAGAGCTTTTGTGTTGCTGTCTTTATTGGGTCAATATCCCCAATTAAATCTGCAATTGTCACATCTGGAGTTGCAAGTTTTTCACCATACCTTCTTTCCCTTGGGAGCCATTCAACTTCAACATCATCTCCATACTCTTTTACAAGATCAACGCATCTTTTACAAAGCGGTTTATATGGGTTGTCGTTTATCTCACACCCTTTAATTATTGGGATATATTCATCAAGAAGGTTCACAAACAATCTTGCAATTTTTGTCTTTGCTTGTCCCCTTAAACCAAGTAGGATAATATCGTGTTTTGAAAGTATTGCATTTACTATTGCAGGAATCACAGTTTTATCATACCCAATTATTCCGGGGAAAAGTGTTTCGTTATTTTTTAATTTTTGAATTACATTCCTCCGTAATTCCTCCTTAACAGAAACAACTTTATATCCCGAACGCTTTAATTCTCCTATTGTTTTAGCAAATTTCATTTTTAAAATTTAAATTTTGTTGTTGTATTTTTACCTAAAAACAAGATAATAAATCAAATGAAACATCAAAAAATTTTGATAATCAGGTTAAGTTCTATTGGGGACATCGTGCTTTCAACTCCGCTTATAAGAGTGTTAAGAAATAAATTCCCAAACTCACAAATTGATTTTATCATAAAGAAAGAATTTTCAGAACTTTTAAAATATAATCCAAACCTTACGAATTTGATTGAATTTAACACTGAAAATGGTTTCAAAGAACTGTTAAGATTAAAAAGTCAAATTTTAAAGGAAAATTACGATTTAATTATTGACATCCACAATAATTTAAGGAGCATATTTTTAAGAATGTTCACAGGTGCGCATGTGGTCAGAATAAATAAGCGAGTTTTCAAAAGATTCCTTTTGGTAAAATTTAAAATCAATTTATACAAAAATGCAATTCATGTAGTTGACCGCTATATTGAAACTTTATCTAATTTTTCTATCAAAAATGATAACCAGGGTCTTGAGATATTTGTTCCTGAAGATACGATTGAAATAGCGAAAAACAAAATAAATTTTTCCGATAAAAATCTCTACATAGCAATTGCCCCATCCGCAAAGCACGAAACGAAAAGATGGTTACCCGAAAGATTTGCTCAGCTTGGGGATAAACTTGCTGAAAAATTTAAAGCCAAGATCATCTTACTTGGTGGGAAAGAAGATGAAGATAGGTGTAGATTCGTTGAAGAAATGATGGTGAGCAAACCGATAAATCTATGCGGTAAAACAACACTTCTTGAATCAGCTGCTGTGTTATCTATGTGTAAATTGCTTGTCACAAATGATTCAGGATTAATGCATATTGGATCTGCGATGAAGACAAAAATTGTGGCAATTTTTGGGTCAACAGTAAAAGAATTCGGCTTTTCCCCATATGGTGTTGAAAATATCGTGATTGAAAAAAATATACCTTGCCGACCCTGCTCCCACATAGGAAGGAATAAATGCCCCGAAGGACATTTTAAATGCATGAGGGATATTCAAGTTGAGGATGTTTTCAATGCATGCGCCATTTTACTGAGATAATTTCCTGTTTCACTACCTCCCCATCTAACTTTGAAACAACCCTTGAATTTGGATTACCAAAAGAATCATATGTGAAACTCTCAATTTACAACATAATTGGGCAAGAGATTAAAATATTAATTGACGAGGTAATGAATGCGGGCAAATATAAAATAAACTTTGACGCAGATAAATTTTCTTCTGGTGTATATTTTTATGTGTTAAAGACCAATGATAGAATACTAAAGCGAAAAATGGTTCTAATCAAATAATAAAAATAAAACAGGGTGCGAAGAGCACCCTGTTTTGTTTGTCTTTAATTATCTCACATTTGAACTCTTATATATAAACTTGCCCCTGATTATATTCCATATAAGATATAGTTTTACTACATATTCGTTCCAGACTTTTGAATGCTTTATTGACAGAATCCCTATGAAGGAGAATCCAGCAAAAAACATTACTTGAAAAGGTATCGCAGCAAGTTCAAGATAATACACACTTACCATCATTCCAGCGAACATATATAGTGCAAGCAAAATTTCAACATATGTTACCCATTCAACTCGGGATGCAACATATTTTTTCGTTTCCCATTTTTCTTCTTCACTTTCAATCCCATATTTTGGTGTCCTTACAAATTCAGTTTTTTTCCTCAATAAGGCTAAGATAACAGCCCTTGTGTTATTAACGGCAAGACCCATGCTTCCAGCAAGAAAAAGAGGAAACAAAATTATCTTATCCTTCCAATTGCTGTAAATTTCCCTTTGAGCAAGTGTATAAACAAGAAATGGACCAAAAAAAGGTAGAACGAAAGCACCCATAATGAAATAATACCAATTATAATCTCCGCTCTCTTTTATCACAACAACCATTGGATTAAGCAAAGCAGTCAAAAGGATAAAAGGAAAGACAAAATTGTTTGTTAACTGAAATGTCGCTTCAAGTTTAAGCTTTAGTGGTAGATTTTCACGCCATATCTCTTTCAGATATTTTAACCCAACCTCAATCGCACCCTTGGTCCAGCGGAACTGCTGAGACTTAAGGGCATTTATTTCAGCAGGTAATTCAGCTGGTGAAACAACATCCTTCAAAAATATAAACTTCCATTTTTTAAGTTGAGCCCTATAGCTCAAATCCATATCCTCTGCAAGCGTATCAGTTTCCCAACCACCTGCATCCTCTATACATGATTTCCTCCATATACCACCTGTCCCATTAAAGGTTATAAAAAATCCCGACTCATTTCTTACATATTGCTCCATTATGAAATGCCCATTCAAGGCAAGTGCCTGCGCCTGAGTCAAAAGAGAATAATTATCATTCAAATGTTCCCATCTTGTCTGAACCATTCCGATATTTCCATCAAGATAAAAATATGGTAATGTCTTCTTTAAAAAATCCGACTTCGGAACAAAGTCAGCGTCAAAAATTGCAATAAAATCACCTTTAGCAAATTTTAAACCATATTTCAAAGCACCAGCCTTAAACCCTTCTCTCGTCCCTCTTCGTATATGCTCAATATCAAAACCCTTCCTTTTCAACTCCATCACCTTTAAAGCAACTACCTGAACAGTTTCATCCGTTGAATCATCAAGAACTTGAATTTGTAATTTCTCCTTCGGATATTCAATCCTGCTCACAGCATCAAGAAGGCGAGATACAACATATAATTCATTGTAAATTGGAAGTTGAATTGTTACATTTGGATAATTTTTCTCGTCCCCAAAGAGTTCTTCAAGCGTTTTAGGGCTTAACTTTCTTTTCCTTCCCTCAGCTTCTTCCTTTTTATTTTTGAAGTAATAATAAACAAGGACAAAACCATGAGAGCCAAAAACAGAAAGAACAAGAATTGAAACAAAGTAAAGCGCAAGAACAAAAATTTCTAACATTAATATCCCTTTAGTTTATTTTTACCAATTTGCTACAGTTGCAAGTAAAATGTCCTCAGAGAGTTTTTCTATCGCTTGCTGAATTCCTAATTGTAAATTTGCCTGTATATTTCCCTCAAGTTCATACTCTCCCCAATTTGAAAATGTTCTCTCCCAAACCCTTACACGCTTGACCATATCATAAAAACTCACTTTAACAGTTATAGTTATCCTTGATTTCATAACTTTTTCACCAGTTCCAACAACAACTGGGTTATCCTGGACGCTCACGATAACTCCTTCAAGAATTGAATTTGCGGTGTTTTTATCAGCGACTTTCAAGGTGTTATCTTGGATAAATCTTTCAACAATTTTATTCGTCAATTCTTCTCTTAAAGTTGCTCTTCCATAACCGCTTTGATCGTCAAACACGGGTATAGCTATAGTTTTCAAATGTGATGGCACTGACGCACCTGTAAACGAATACCTACATCCGTAAATAGATAATGCAATCGCAAATATAACAAATTTTAATTTAACAATAAAATTATTTTTTCTGCCTTTCTTCCTCAAGCCCGT
>NZ_CZVH01000008.1:0-5270 GCF_001458555.1 Candidatus Kryptobacter tengchongensis
ATTGGTGGTTCAATGATGGTAAGCTATATAAGAGCAAGAGCTGAAGGGCTCGGATTTGAGTGCAACATCGGGTTTATGAGAAGAGCAGAAAGGATTGTTTTGTTAGGTTTTAGTTCGGTTTTCTATTTTTTGCATGATCATTTTGTAAGTTTTTTTGATTATGTTTTTGAAAAGATTAATTTTGATCTCCCCGCATATCCGCCTATGCCACTTTCAATCGCAATTTACATAATGGCTGTTCTTACAAATATAACGGCGTTTCAAAGACTCCATTACGTTTGGAAAAAATCAAAAGAAATAGAAAAACTCGCAACTCAACCTGAAAATGAATTTGCAACACAAAATAATAAAGAGGTGAAAAAATGATAAGGACAAAATCTGGAGCACAAATAAAAGAACCCATTGGGAAAGTTGGCGTGCTTTTACCTGGGCTCGGAGCTGTTGCGACAACTTTTATAGCTGGAACCCTACTTGTCCGCAAGGGTTTAGCATTACCAATTGGCTCGCTCACACAAATGGGAACAATTAGACTTGGGAAAAGGACTGAAAGAAGATTCCCAAAAATTAAAGATTTTGTCCCACTTGCGGATTTAAATGATCTTGTCTTCGGTGGATGGGATATTTTTGAGGACAATGCTTATGAATCAGCTCTAAAGGCAGGGGTATTGAGAAAAGAACATCTTGATCTTGTCAAAGATGAACTTGAACAAATAAAACCTATGAAAGCAGTATTTGATAAAAAATATGTTAAGAAACTTGACGGTCCCAATGTGAAAAAAGCGAAAGACAAATTTGAACTTGCTCAGATGTTAAGAGAGGATATAAAAAATTTCAAAGAGAAAAATAACTGTGATCGCCTTGTCATGATCTGGTGTGGAAGCACGGAGATTTACATGGAGCCAACCGAAGTTCATCAAACACTCTCTAAATTTGAAGAAGCGATGAAAAGAAATGATGATGCAATCTCGCCAAGCATGATCTACGCCTATGCGGCGATCGCAGAAGGTGTCCCATATGCAAACGGTGCACCAAATCTATCAGTTGATATTCCTGCTTTAATTGAGTTTGCAAAAGAGATGAATGTTCCAATCGCTGGAAAAGATTTTAAAACAGGTCAAACCCTTGTTAAAACAGTGATAGCACCAATGCTAAAGGCAAGAATGCTTGGGCTTACGGGGTGGTTTTCCGTCAATATCCTTGGCAACAGAGACGGCGAAGTCCTTGACGATCCGGACTCATTTAAAACGAAAGAAGTAAGTAAGCTTGGCGTTCTTGAGTATATCTTACAGCCAGAGCTTTACCCCGATTTATATGGAAATTACTATCATAAGGTGAGAATTAACTTTTATCCACCGCGTGGGGATGAAAAAGAAGCTTGGGATAACATTGATATATTTGGATGGCTTGGCTATCCGATGCAAATTAAAATAAATTTCCTCTGTCGGGATTCAATACTTGCAGCTCCAATTGTGCTTGATCTTGCCCTTTTCCTTGACCTTGCCCAAAGAAGCGGAATGCATGGAATTCAAGAATGGCTATCTTTTTACTTCAAAAGCCCAATGCATGCCCCAACAATTTACCCAGAGCATGATTTATTCATACAGTTAATGAAACTCAAAAACCGACTCCGTCACCTGATGGGAGAGGAATTAATCACACACCTTGGACTTGAATATTACGATTAAAAATTTGGAGTTGACTCATCCTCACCCACTCTCTAAGAATTTAGAGAGTGGGATTTATTCTCCACATCCTTAGCTTGTGTGTTTATCATTTGCGCCTAATTCTTTTGAAAATTTTTTATAAAGCATATAAGTTATCACAAAGGAAACCGTGAAGATGCCAAATGGTATAATCAACCCCCATATAATCGTATCACTGTTCATTTTTTGATACCCTTTCTTTTCTTATACGAAATATACGCAAGTATCAAACCAAGAAATGAAACGAAATATGCGATTGTCATCCCTAAAACTACACTTAAACTTTTTTCCATCACTCCCTCCAACTCACTATCTTTTCAAGATTTTCTATATATTCTCGTTGCTTCTTCTCATATTCGTTTGAAATAGCCTTCAGCTTTGGATCTATTATCCAGTGCATAATGCCAGTCAAAATTATCCCAATCAAAAGAAACACAAAGCCCCATATAAAAAGAAATAAACTTAAAGCAACTCCGATCATCAAGAAAGCATATGCAAATGGCGAGATAACAATAGCAATTATATCCTCACGAGTCCATTTATCCGCTTCTTCAGGAGTCCAATTCCTTCTTATGAAGCTCATAACCCAACACTATTTTTATTTTATCAATCCCCTTTTCCTTGCTTCATTTTCAACAGGTTTCCACCATCCAATCGGTCTTGTCATAACATAATACTTGACAAGATGTTCCATATCTTCAGGTTTTGTCAGAAGAGTCACGGGAATATAAACAAGGGCAGTTAAAACCATTAAAATCCAAAATTGCAAATAATCAGGCAATTCGGGGATAATTCCAAATGCGGGTAGAATCCACACAACAAGCCATGAAAATCCAAGGTTTGCAATCCAAGCTGAAAGATAACCCCAAGAATTAAATCTCCACCATACAACTTGCAGGATGTTTGGGAGCCACATCCCGGCACCCATTATCCACAGTGCAAAAATCAGCCATTTCGTTATTTCCTCCATCATTGAGCCATAAATAAACGAGCCAATTAGAAGAATAAATGTTGAAATTCTCCCAACCCACACAAGCTCTTTTTGGCTTGCGTTTGGATTTACATAATGATGATAAATATCACGGGTTAGGTAAACTGAACCAAGATTTAAATGCGTTGAAATAGTTGATATATGAATTGCCACAATACCTGCGAACAAAAATCCAGCCATGCCAGCTGGGAGATGTTCAAAAGCAATTCTAAACCATGCCATCTCATACTCTTTTGTGTCGGTCATATATGGATACATCACAAAAAAAGCAATTATAGCAACAGCCCAAAGGGCATTTCTTGTCAATGTCAACGCAGTGCCCCACCAGATACTATACGAGGCATCACGAACCGTTTTTGATGATTGAATTCTTTGAGCTTCAACATACCAATCAATACTTGTTCCCATTCCAAACCCACCTAAAACAGCAATAATTATCATAGTTACAAACCACGCAATTGGGAAATCGCCTCAGATCTTTTACCAAGATTATAGAACAAAACCCCCGCCCCGGTCATCAAAATAAGGTAAAGAACAAGCCAAAAGTAATCCAGAAAGACAAACTTTACCATATATCTTCTGAATTTACTTTTACTTGGTTATACTTCTTACAGCCTTACTTACCCAAATCTTTTCAACCCTTGCATCTTTTTTCAATTTCCTTGCCATTTCATTCGCCTGTTCAATTGAATCAAAAAATCCGACCCGAACACGATACCAATTTCCACCCTTCCATTCAACAAACGCCCTCTCAACAAACGCATTATAACCCTTTTTCTTCAAATTACTTGCAAGAGCATCATCTAACTTTTTATCTTGAAATGAAGCAACCTGAATCACATAACTTTTCCCTACCTTTGGAATCGGCTTTGAAATACTCGGCTTCTCGGGCTTTGGAGTTGTAATAACCGGCTGTGGCTTTCTTTCCTCACCTACAGGTGGAGTTTCCACCCTTGGCTTGACCTCTGGCGTCGTCACAATAACTTCTTCTGGCTGTTTAAATTCAACTTTGCCTGTCTTTTTACCTTCACCCCAAAGATGAATATAACCATACTGATTCAGGAGAAATATAACCCCGCCAACAAAGATTAAAAACACCACAAAAAGAAAAAACCAAAAACCTGTTCGCTTGTTGTTTTCTTCCTCATATTCAAACGCCATAGATGGCACCTCCTCTTTTTGTGTATCATCAAAAAATTTTTTGGATGTTTTTTTCTCCGGCTGCTGTCGTGGTTCTTCGGTTAAATCAAATTCTGGCATTTTTACCTCCTTATTATTAGTTTTTATTTTATCTTCATACATCTCCTCGCCATTTTTAATCATCCTAACATTTTGAAAAACATCAAAAACTGGAACATCAATATCTATATCCTCAAACCTTTCAACCGCTTTAGATTCATCAGGCAAATAAAGGTAATCTTCCCCATCTTTAAGTTTAGAAATTTTAAACTCCTCAACAACTGGTTCTTCTTCCACCGCATTAAATTCAATTTTTACATCTTCCTGTTTTTTCCCCGACTCAAAAAATGTGAGATTGAACTCATCCAAATCTTTCTCTTCAACAATTGCTGATTGAACCTTGACGACAACTGGTTTCAGATTCTTATACTTTATGTTGACCTTCTCAAGGAAAATTTTTGCTGGTGAAAAGCTAACAACAATTTTTGATGGGATGACTTTTTCAAATCCTGTCTTTGGGTCAAAAACTCTTCTTGTCTTTCGCGCTTTTTCTTTGAACTCGCCAAAACCGGAAATTCTAACGCTTTGTCCCGATTTCAGAACTTTTACAAATCTTTGAATAAATTTATCATAAAACAACTTCGCTTCATCATAGGAAATCCCCGCACGCTTTGACAGAGAATTTAAAAATTCATTTTTATCCATGAAAAAACCTACCTATTGTTAATTGCGCTAATTATTGATTTACTTGGCTTGAAATAAGGATACTCTTTGGGTGGCAAAATCAATTCCTCGCCAGTTTTTGGATTGCGCCCCTTTCTGCTTGCCCTATGTTTTACAGTGAAAACCCCGAATCTGAATAAATTTAACTTTTTCTCCTTTATCAAAATTTCAGATACGAGATTAAAAAACGCATCAAGAACTCTTTCCGTCTTTGCCACGCTCCACTTCATATCTTTCGCAAGCAACTTTGTAAATTCATCTTTGGTCATCTTAAAACCTCCAACTTATTTAAAACCTATATTCTACTCCACCAATGACCACAATATCTGGTTCAAGATAACTATGCCATAGATAAAACCTCTGTGCAAATAAATTATCAAAATTCACAAAAACTTTAAAATTCCTGAAAACTTCATACTCACCTCTCAAATTAGCAAGAGCAAAACCTTTCAATTCGTCTCCCTCAAAGTTATAGACTCTACTACTAATTAAATTAATTTCCAGATTAATTGCAAGTCCAAACCCAAATTTATGCCCATACCCAAGATTTGCAGAAAAATTAGGATAATATGGGACTGGCTTTTTACTTCTTGCGTTATATGAAGAATTTAAAATGACCCCGAAAATAAATTCACTCCGACGATAATTTAAATATCCCGAACCTTTCAACTCAA
>NZ_CZVH01000009.1:0-5122 GCF_001458555.1 Candidatus Kryptobacter tengchongensis
TCCCCGGCGGAGTGAATTCACCAGTTAGAGCATTTAAATCTGTAAATTCAACCCCTCTTTTTATTTCAAAAGCATCCGGTTCAAAAATTTGGGATGTTGATGGAAATAAATTTATTGATTATGTGATGTCTTGGGGACCGCTCATACTTGGACATTCACATCCAGAGGTTATTTCTGCAGTTAAAGGTATTTTGAAGAACGGGACAAGTTATGGTGCTCCAACTGAAATTGAAGTTAAGATGGCGGAATTGATAAATAAAATGATGCCAACAGTTGAGCTTGTCAGAATGGTTAATTCTGGGACTGAGGCAACGATGAGCGCAATTCGCCTTGCGAGGGCGTATACAGGAAGAAAGAAAATAATAAAATTTGAAGGTTGCTATCACGGACATGCAGATAGTTTTCTTGTTAAGGCTGGCTCAGGTGCAACAACGCTCGGGATACCAAGTAGTCCTGGGGCTTTTGTGTAAAGTGTTTTACTTTTAGTTTTTTTCATTCCAAACCAGCTTTTGTTTTTAAAATCAGCGTAAGAAATTCGGCAAATTTTTGAATTGCCTTTGATCTATGGCTTATCTTGTTTTTTAAATCTTCCGGCATCTCTGCATAAGTCAATTCATATCCATCTGGGACAAAAAGAGGATCATATCCGAAGCCTCCCATCCCTCTGGGTTCAAAGATGACTTTACCTTTCGTTTCTCCTTCAAAAATTTTCTCTTCATTTTTATTAACATAGGCGATCACACATTTAAATGTAGCGGTTCTCTTCTCAAGCGGAACGTCTTCAAGTTTTTTCAAAAGTTTCCTGTTATTCTCTTCATCCGTTGCCCTTAACCCTGCATATCTTGCCGAATATACCCCTGGCTCACCATTTAAAAAATCAACTTCAATACCACTGTCATCAGCAATTGAGGGAAGACCGGTAAATTTATGAATCTCTTTTGCCTTCTTAAGAGCATTTTCAATATATGTTTTTCCATCCTCTTCAATTTCTGGGACTCCTATGAAATCACCAGCACTTAAAATTTCTATCCGAGAATACAACTCATCATCAAGATAAATTTTTAAAATTTGCTTTATCTCCTCAACTTTGTGCTTGTTTTTCGTGGCAAGAACTAATTTCATTAACCTTTTTCGGGTTTGTTCTAACACGGGGGAAGAATTTGAAGTATAAATTTATTAAACTTCCAACAGAAGCAAGAAAATTAAGCGTGAAAAACACATAATTTCCAATCGCATAAATCGTCAGAGATAAACTACCAATGAAATAAATCAAAAGGAAATAAAGATTCATGTTTGTATAACCGCGCTTTATTGACTCATATGTTTGCGGTATCCAACACACCACAATTGCTACTAAACCAATAAGCCCAAGAGTTTCTTTCATCTTTGCCCCTTTTATAGTTTTAAATGTTTAAAAGTTCCTCAAGCGCCTGATTAACCTTTCTTACGCCAACCACTTCAATTTCGGTTTCAACTTTCAGACCACGCATATTATTTTTTGGAATGATAATTTTTTTTGAAACCAAGTTTAGCAGATTCCTGAATCCTTTTCTCAATCTGAGTAACTGACCTAACTTCACCAGCAAGTCCAACCTCACCGACTACAACGGATTGCGAATCAACAGGTATATCTTTCAAACTTGAAACAATTGCCGTCACAACGCCAAGGTCAACCGCAGGTTCTTCAATTTTCAAACCACCGACAATTTTTATAAACACATCATGCCCCCCTAACCTTATCCCAACTTTTTTCTCAAGCACAGCAAGAAGAACAGAAAGGCGATGATAATCAAATCCAATTGATGTCCTTTGTGGCGTTCCATAACTTGCAGGGGAAACAAGAGCTTGAACTTCCACAAGAAGGGGTCTGGTCCCCTCTATACACGCCACGACTGAGGAACCAGAAGCTCCAAATGTTCTCTCTGAAAGAAATATCTCTGATGGATTTTTAACCTCCTTTAAACCTTCCGTGGTCATCTCAAAAATCCCAATCTCATTCGTTGAACCAAATCTATTTTTCACAGCTCTTAAAATTCTGTAAGATTGATGCCTCTCACCTTCAAATTGTAAAACAGTATCAACCATATGCTCAAGAACCTTCGGACCAGCAATTAATCCATCTTTCGTTACATGCCCAACAAGAAGGATGGACTTGCCCGTATTTTTTGCCATCTGCATTAACACCGAAGCACATTCACGAACTTGACTAACACTTCCGGGGGCACTTTCAAGTTCAGGTCTATACATAGTTTGAATTGAATCAATGATAATTATATCTGGATTGGTTTCCTCAATAACATTTATGACAAGATTTAAATTTGTCTCAGCAAGGACAAGAAAATTCTTGGATTGAAATGATTTAGGGAAGTTTAATCTCTCGGTTCTAAGTTTAAGCTGTTTTACAGATTCCTCACCTGTGACATAAAGAATTTTTTTCCCCTTCAAACCCGGGACTATCTGCGTCATCAGGGTTGATTTCCCAACCCCGGGGTCACCAGCTATTAAAACCACAGAGCCAGGGACAATCCCTCCACCAAGAACACGGTCAAGCTCAGCTATCCCAGTTTTTATTCTTTCATCTTCTTTAAGTTCAATTTTATCAATATCAACCGCTATAGCGGGCTGTTTTAAAAGTGAAATCTGCTCCTGTAATTTATCTTCTGGCATTATTATCTCCTCAACCATAGTGTTCCATTCATTGCATTCGGGACATCTACCCATCCACTTAAGTGAAATGTATCCACAATTTTGGCAGACGAAATGTGTTTTCTGTTTTGCCATATCTAAATTTTTAAAGTTTTCTCAATAAAATTTAATGCTTGGTAAAGCCAAATAAATATAATCTTGCAATAGGAATAAAACAAGTTTAAAATCAGCACAACTTTATCCTGCGCCCGATTTTCCAACATTTTCTATTGAAAATTTCACCTGCTGGAATTATTTTTAAAACAAAAAAAGAAAATTGCTTCATTTTTATTACAAATCTGATGAACTCTACTGTGAGGAAGTCCCTATTAGAAAAATAGCTGAAGAATTTGGAACGCCAATTTATATCTACAGCAAGGCACAGATAACCCAAAACTTTGAGTTATTGAAAAATTCACTCCGCAACTCAAAAATTTTATACGCCCTTAAAGCAAATTCAAACCCATCAATACTTAAAATTTTAAGCAAACTTGGGGCTGGAGCTGACACTGTCTCGGCCGGGGAAATTTATATCGCCCTAAACTCTGGCTTCAAACCAGAGGAAATATCATTCGCAGGGGTTGGGAAATACGACGATGAGATAAAATTTGCACTTGAAAATGACATTTTCTCACTCAACATTGAATCACCGCAAGAGCTTCTCATAGTGAATGAAATTGCAAAAAGTTTAAACAAAACAGCCAGAATTTTAATCCGGGTAAATCCCGATATCAATGCCCAAACTCACCCGTATATATCAACGGGGATAAAAACAAGCAAATTTGGAATCGATCCAAACGAGGCAATTGATGTTTTTAAAAAAGCAACTAACCTAACAAATGTTGAACTTCTTGGAATTCATACTCATATCGGCTCCCAAATAGTCAGTGTTGAACCATTCGTTGAAACAGCGGAATTTATCCTGCGGTATATTGAAAAACTTGAGAAAAACGGAGTGAAAATTTCACATATTGATTTTGGTGGTGGGCTTGGTGTGAAATATAAAAATGTGATCGTCAATGACAAACTGCCATTTGAAGAAAACGATGATAAAGAACTAAACCCCGAACTTTTTGCAAATGAAATTTTACCAATTCTTGAGAAAACTGGATGCGAGCTCATCTTTGAACCAGGGAGATTTATAATTGCAAACGCCGGCATAATCGTTGGAAAAGTTATCTACACAAAAAAAAGCAAAGTCAAGAATTTTATAATAACCGATATCTCAATGACCGAACTTATAAGACCAGCTCTTTACAAAGCTTATCATCAAATCGTCCCTGTTACTTTAAAAAGTGAAGAGATAGAAATCGCAGATATCGTTGGTCCTGTTTGCGAAACAAGTGATTTCATCGCCATAGATAGAAAAATTCCTTCCGTTTCAAGAGGGGATTACATTGCCGTTATGACTGCTGGAGCTTACGGCTTCGTTTCAAGCTCAAATTACAACGCAAGACCACGACCCGCAGAAATTCTAATTGACGGGGAAAATTATTATCTTATACGAGAACGTGAAACTTTTGAAGATCTATTAAGTAAAACCCTAATGACAAAAATATAGACACCATAAAAATGACATCAATAACACAGAGAAACGGAAAATCTACTCTGTTTTTCGGAGTTATACTTGTTATAATTGGATTCTTGATCCTCCTTGATAAACTTGGAACTTTACACTTAAGCTGGAAGAAAATCATCTCTGTTTTGCTTGTGGTCTATGGAGCATATCTTGGATACTCTGGTTTCGGGTTAAATTCAAATAAAAAAGTTTTCTGGGGTTCAATTTTCTTTTTCTTTGGAATTTATCTTTTCATAGACTCTTTTGATCTACTCAATCCTGAAATCCATTTCTTTTGGCCAGTAGTTCTGATAGTGACTGGTTTATCGTTCTTGATGTCTTTCGTCAATCGCCCCAATGATTATGCCCTTCTTCTGCCAGCGATGACGCTTATTGGAATTGGAGTTTTGTTTCTACTCACAAATGTTGGGGTTATATACTCCTTTGAGATTTGGGAAAACTTTGAAAAATTTTGGCCTATCCTGCTTATAATTCTTGGACTTTATCTCATATTGAAAAAGAGATGAAAAATTCAAATAGGTTAAACATCGGAGCCCATATCTCAATAAGTGGCGGTCTTGATAAATCTGTTTCAAGAGCTGTAAAAATCGGATGTGAAACAATTCAAATATTCACCAAAAGCAACGCCCAATGGAGGGCAAGAAAATTAAACAAAAAAGAAATAGAAAAATTCCATTCCGAACTCTACAAATTTCAAATTTACCCCGTCATCGTCCACAGTTCATATCTTATAAATCTGTGTGCAAGCGATAAAGAAATACTCAAAAAGTCAAGGGATTCGTTTGTTCAAGAACTAAAAAGATGCGAAAGCATTGGCGCAATGTGCCTTGTTTTACATCCCGGGGCTCATCTTGGAAA
>NZ_CZVH01000010.1:0-5041 GCF_001458555.1 Candidatus Kryptobacter tengchongensis
AACTCCAGTCACGATCAGATCTCGTATGCCGTCTTCTGCTTGAAAAAAAAAAAATTATCAATTATCCTTTTTCTTTCTTTTCTTTTATATTTCCGACTTTTTTTTTTTCTTTTTACACCCCTTTTCCCCCCTCTGCTCTGAAAATTTACTCCCATTTTAAAAGAAATGTTTTTTGGGTTAAGGTTGCTTAGCCAGATTTTAAATTTTGTTTTCTCTTTCTTTCCTACAGTGACATTAGTGTATCTTGCCTATAAAATCTGGGATAGAAAAAGGGTGCCTTCTGGTTTTTTTCAGCTCTTTTTCGCTTTGATTTTGACCTTCGTTGCTTCCTTTCAGGTTTTTATTTTAGTTTTATTCTTTGAGTATCTTTATGATTACGAAGCATCTATAGCGACGATTGTCTTCTGGATTGGGTTAATTTTTGCTTTGTGGGGCATAAACAAGGTTGGCGAAAATATATCTCAAAATTTGAGTGAGGAGATAAACAAAATTATCAAATGGGTTGTCTTTCTTTCTCTTGTTTTCCTCGTTTTTTACTACCTTCCGATTTACTTTAAAATTCAAAGAACCTTAATTTGGAAGGTTGGGGCTCTTTTCTATGGTTTTAGTTCTGTTTCGCTGTGGGGAATATTCACTTCAATTGCCTTGATTGCTGGCATGGTGCCAGAGATGAGAAGTAAAGCAAATGTTTTGAAAATCTTGAGTTTTTATTTTCTGATTGAACCTTTGATTTATCTTACTTTTGTGGCTTTTGAGGTTTTACCTTCATGGCTTTTTACCGCTCGTATGCTTATGTCTGCAGTGAGTGTTGTCATCGCTTTATATGTTGCTTTCTTCACATTACTTTTTACCTTGAGGTATTTGGATCAAATTATCTCTGGAGTTGAGAGGGTTTATTCTGGCAGGATAAAACTTGTTTCGCTTAGAAGGATAAAAAAGTTCGTTTTGACATCAATTCCATTTATAGGTATTTTGTTGTTTTTGCAAGCGTTCTTGATAAAGAAATATATTGAGTTTGAAGTTGAAAGATATGCTCGGGAAAAGGAGAAACTTTTACGAAGCGTCGGGAACAATATTGAATTTGCCTTAAATGAGTCGTTTAAAATACTTAAAGACCTTTCAGAGGATAAAGATGTGATTGAAATTAATATCCCAATGCTTCATTTAAAATATGCAAGGATTTTCCCAAGATTCCCAGACTACATAAGGAATGTGAGCAGGGTTGATGAAAACGGAATTTTGAGATACACCTATCCGGTTGACCCGAAGGCAATTGGGCGTGATGTGAGTTATCAGGAGCATAATAAAAAGTTTTTGATGTTAAAGAAACCAGTTGTGAGCTCTGTTTTCAAAGCCGTTCAGGGTTATGATGCTGTTGTGCTTGAGTATCCAGTTTTTGATTCAAAAGGTAAGTTCAGGGGTGGGGTTTCGTGTTTGATTGATGTTGAAAAAATGCTTGAGCACTTCACAAAGATGACGGGTGGGGGACTGGATGAGTTTTTAATTTTCAGCGTTAACTCTGGCTCTGTTCTTTTCGCAAGTAATTATAACTTCGTAGGGGAAAACTTTTATAAAAATAACAAAACAAAAACTGATTTGCAATTAATTTGCAAGCTTATCCTGATTTAATTTCGGCTTTATTTCAGAATTTGCAAGCCTGTAAACCACCTTATAACAAAGCCTCGCAACTTTCTCAATCTTAGAAAAATTAATTTTGCTTGTTTCATCGCTCACCTTGTGATAATCTTCATGCTCGCCCGAATGGAAGAAAATAACAGGAATACCTTTTCTTGCAAAATTTGCTTGATCACTTCTTGGAAAATCCTTTTCACCATCATAAGAAAATCTAAAACCAATTGTTTTATTCTCCTCTTCAACTAATTTTTTCATATCTTCGCTATAGCTCCACCCGATCAAAATTAAACTATCAATTGAGTTTCGCCCGATCATATCAAGATTTACCATTGCGATTGTTTTTTCAATCGGGAAAAGTGGATTATCAACATAATATCTTGAACCGAGTAACCCTTTTTCCTCCCCACAGAAAGCGATAAAAAGAATACCTCTCCTCGGTTTATCCTTGCCCAATCCAAAAGCCTTTGCAACTTCCATCATTCCCACAGTTCCAGATGCGTTATCGTCAGCTCCATTGTAAATGCTATCTTTTTCAGACGAGCCGATCGCAGAAGGCGAAAAATAACCTACATGGTCGTAGTGTGCCCCCACAACTATAATTTCATCTTTTAACGCTTTATCGCTTCCCTCAACAAACCCCACAACATTGTTTGCGTAAGTATTCTCCTTAATGAAACTAACTTTCATTTTTATCTTTACATTTTCAATTTCAAAAGACCTTGGTTTTAAATTTTCATCAATTGTTCGTTGAATTTCTTTTAAAACCTGAACATCACCGAAAATTTCTTTAATAAACTTCTCCCCAGCTTCAACCGCAGGTATCAAATCTCTCTGCAAATAAGCAAGTTGAATCGGAAGTGAAGCCCTTGGAAGGTTTTTAAAAATTTTCGGCCACGCATAACCCCGTGGCTTTAAAACAAAATGATTCAATGGGTCTGGCAAAATTATAACACCAATTGCGCCATGCTCAAGTGCGTTTTGAACCTTATACCTTGGGAAAGAATACCTCGTCGGACGAACCCCATCAAAAACACCTGCCGAATCCATCTCCTGCGGTTCATCCCTTAACACAATTACAATCTTCCCCTTAACATCTATCCCCTCGTAATCGTCATATCCATACTCCTTTGCTGTAATACCATAACCTGCAAAGACAACTTTTGCTTCAACTTTACCCTCACCAAAATTATACGGGACAAAATCAATCCCAAGCTCAAAATCTATATCCTCCCCATTTCTTGATAAAGTAAGATAGTTTTCATCTCCAAGGTCAACCTTTATAAACTCAACTCTTTGAAAATAACTTCCATTAACTGGTTTCAACCCATACTGTTTGAACTTATCAGCGATAAATTCACCTGCTATATTAAGTTCTGGACTTGGCGTATTTCTTCCCTTTAAAGAGTCAGAAGCCAGAAACGAAATGTTTTCCCGAATGCTTTCTGCTGAAATCCTGTTTAAACCAGGGTCAACGGTCTCTCTAACCGACGAACATGCAAAAAGGAAAATAGCGGTTATAAATAAGAAAACTTCCTTCATAAGTTTGCTTTTTATTTTAAAATAAAAATTGATATGCTCAATTCAAACTTTTATTAACCTCTGCTTTAGCCCCTTTATACTGCTCCTATTGATAATGATGGCAAAATTTGTTATAATTAAACAAAGCAAAAATAACTTTGAGATTTATGAAACTCAAAGATAAGATAAAAACCCTACTCAAACAGGAAAAACGGGATAAAAAATTAACTGACGAAGAACTGTTGAAAAAGCAGAAAGAATTTGAAGAGGAAGCAATACCACACATGCAGTTTCTTTATAACTTCGCCTACCGTATGACTGGAAATGAAGAAGACGCAAAAGATTTAATTCAGGAAACATACATGAAAGCATTTAGATTTTGGGATCAATATGAACCCGGAACAAACATAAGAGCGTGGTTGTTTAAGATAATGAAAAATTCATACATCAATAAGTATCGCAAGGCGACAAAAGAACCTGGAAAAGTTGATTACGATGAAATTCAAAACTTCTATGAAACAGTTCGTGATGAATCGTTTGAAACATCAGACCTTCAGGAGCATATCTTTGAAAATATATTTGAAGATGAAGTCATAGAAGCCCTCAGCAAATTGCCCGACGAATTTAGAACCGTTGTCATACTTGCCGATATTGAAGGACAAACATATGAGGAAATTGCTAAATTCCTTGATATACCAATTGGAACTGTTCGCTCAAGATTACACAGAGGAAGAAAAATGTTAAGAAAAGAGCTATTTGAATTTGCAAAGAAAAAGGGATATATAAAAGGTAAACCAGAAGATTATGAAATAGATGACCGGGAAAAAGATTAAAATTAAACTTGGTGAGAGCCATGGATTGCAAACAAACAAGGGAATTTTTAAGCGCCCTTGTTGATAATGAGGAAATTGACTCACAAACAAAACAAAAATTAGAAGAACATATCTGGAGATGCGCAACTTGCAGAACTGAATTTGAACTTGAAAAAAAGACGAAACAAACAATTCAATCAAAAGTAAAAATAATTCCCGTCCCAAATGAACTCATCACAACGGTTCTAACCCAGATAAAATTACTTCAAAATGGTTACGCCACATCTCCCAAAAACTCACAAATATCAAATCCCTCACCAAAACCATGGCTTGAGATTGCTTTTTCGCTTGGGGTTGTAATAATAACCCTCGCAGTTGCAATTTTTTTCATTTCCATATATGAACATAAAATGAACCAAAAAGAAATAATCGCAAAGGAAGTTTCGGGTTTGATAAATCACTTTGACTCAATTGCTCAGGGGCTGGCGAAACCAGAAATTTTATCCGATGACCCTGAATATGTTAAAAATGAAGTTGTTTCAAAAGCAAGTTTCATGCCGATGATAATGAAAATACCTGAATTTAAAATTATCGGCGCATCAATTAAAGACCCCCATTCATCTTCCAAAAACTCAAAATGCGTAAATCTCATCTACCGAAATAATGATAAATTAATCTTCTTTCACCAAGCACCCTTGAAAACAGCACAGCTTCACGAGGATGTGAAAAAAAGAATTCTTAAAGGTGAATGGATTTATGACACAATTGGAGACGATTCATTCGTGATTTGGGGAACTAACGAACTCGTCTGTTGCGCAATCTCAAATATGCGAAAGGAGGAACTTGAAAAGGTTTTAAAACAAAGCTGGTGAATTCATGAAAAAGTTTTTACTATTTTTAATTCTATCTTTACTTATATCCTGCTCACGAAAAGAAAAACCTCAACCAGAAACCCAATCTTTAACCACACATCAAATTTTTGATCTCGTAAAAATTGAAAATTCACCCCATCCCGAAAAAGCTCCGAACTTTTACTGGCGGACTAATGATGCTGAAATTAGCTTATATGAAATTTT
>NZ_CZVH01000011.1:0-12500 GCF_001458555.1 Candidatus Kryptobacter tengchongensis
AATGAAAAACTTAACAACACGAAATTCAAGTTTAAAATTCAAGTCCAGGTAAGAAGCTTTGACCTTGACTCATACGGGATAGTTCATAATTCTGTTTATTTAAAATACTTTGAAATCGCAAGAACAGAATACATAAGACAAGCGCTTGGGATTGACCCGGGGCGTTTCTTTAACGATTTTTATTTCGTCATAGCAAGAAACGTTTGCAATTATATCACACCCGCAAAGTTTGATGAAATCCTTGATGTTTACGCAAGAGTTTCAAAAATTGGAAACACAAGCTTTGAAATGGAGTATTTGATTGAGGAATCAAAAACGAAAAGAACAGTTGCAACTGGCGAAACCGTCATCGTCCTTTTAAATCGCGAAACATTTAAACCTGAACCTATCCCAGAAACCGTAAAAAAACCTAATTTTTAAATTTGAGGAAGAAAATGTCCTTGTAAAAGAAAGCAAAACTTGAACGATGTTTCTTCCGTATGAAACTTTTAAAATTTTAACTGAAAAAGGGAATATAATTCCAGTTTATGAATCACTCCTTGCCGATACGGAAACGCCTGTATCAGTTTATATGAAGATACGAGATAAAAGCAAGTTTTCTTTCTTATTTGAAAGCGTTGAAGGTGGCGAGAAAATTGCAAGGTATTCGTTTATCGGATTTCAACCATTTCTGCTCTTTGAGGTCAGGGGAAATAATTTTAAAATTAAAATACTTGATGATAAATTTTCCTTCGTTGAGGAAAAAATCAAAGGTGAATCTCATCCACTTGAAGCCTTGAAAAAAATCCTTTCTCTTTTTAAATCCGTTAGCGTTGATGAACTCTCAAGATTCACATGTGGTGCAGTTGGATACTTTGGCTACGAAAGTGTTTCACTCGTTGAGAAAATTCCTCAAGCGGAAATTGATGACATTGGTGCACCAGATATATTTCTGATGTTTTTTGACACAATACTTGTCTTTGATAACTTAAAGCGGAAAATTTTTTTAATTTCAAATGTTTATAAAAATGGTGATGAAACAGAATCTGAACTAAAAGACAAATATCTTACGGCGCTTGGAAAGATAACAGAAATTAAATCTTTCTTAAAGAAACGCCTTAACACTGAAATATCAAAAGCCGAACTTGACACCGAACCAAAATTTAACATGACTCGTGAAGAGTTCATTGAAAAAGTGAAACGAGTAAAGGAATACATAATAAATGGTGATATTTTTCAAGCCGTGCTCTCCCAAAGATGCGAAAGAAAAATTGACGCCGATCCATTTGACATTTACAGAATGCTAAGAGTTGTAAATCCATCGCCATATATGTATTTTTTAGATGCTGACGACTTCAAAATCATTGGCTCATCACCAGAACTACTTGTTAGAGCTGAAAATGGGATCGTTGAAACAAGACCGATTGCTGGGACAAGAAGAAGAGGTAAAAATCCTGATGAAGACGCGAGACTTGAAGCTGAACTTCTTAGTGATGAAAAAGAAAAGGCAGAACATTTGATGCTGGTTGACCTTGGCAGAAATGATATAGGCAAAATAAGTTATTTCGGGACTGTGAAAGTAGATCAATTCATGGTTATTGAAAGATATTCACATGTTATGCACATTGTGAGCAATATAAGTGGAAAACTACGTGAAGATGTAAGCCCTATTGAAGCTCTTTATGCGTGTTTTCCAGCTGGAACTGTAACGGGTGCCCCAAAGATAAGAGCAATGGAAATAATCGCTGAACTTGAGCCAACAAAACGTGGAATTTACGGAGGAGCTATTGGTTATATTGATTTTTCTGGAAACATTGACTCATGCATAGCTATAAGAACAATTGTAATGAAGGGAAATAAAGCATATTTTCAGGCAGGAGCTGGGATCGTCCATGATTCAATACCCGAACGAGAGTATCAAGAAACGCTGGACAAACTTGAAGCGCTATTTAAAGCAGTTGAATTGTTATACGAAAACTAAATTCTCTATCCGAAAAAATGATTTTGATAATTGACAATTACGATTCATTTACATACAATCTTGTTCAATATATTGGTGAAATTGGGGTTGAGATGGAGGTTGCAAGAAATGATGCTATAACAATTGATGAAATAAAACAAATCAAACCTGATGCGATTGTGATTTCGCCTGGACCATGCACGCCGTATGAAGCTGGTATATCAATTGAAGTTATAAGACAATTTCATAAATCTACTCCAATTCTTGGAGTTTGCCTTGGGCATCAGGCAATTGGTGTAGCCTTTGGGGGTAAAGTTATAAAGGCACCCACCATAATGCATGGAAAAGTTTCAAAAATCTACCACAATAATTCATCCATATTTTCTGGTTTACCCAATCCTTTTAAAGCAACACGATATCACTCACTTATTGTTGATAGAAATACATTACCCGACTCACTTGAAATAACTGCATGGACAGAGGATGGAATAATAATGGGGTTAAAACACAAAGAATTTCCAACATTTGGGGTTCAATTTCATCCTGAATCAATTATGACAGAGTTTGGGAAGGAAATTTTGAAAAATTTTATCTATCGGAAATTTTGATGAATTTTAAATAAACTTTAGCGAAAGATATGACAGATAAAATTTTAAAGGATGAACAAATCTGGTTTGAAAGCAGACAGAAGGATATATGGAGAATTTTCAGAATAATGGCGGAATTTGTGGAAGGATTTGACCAGATGACAAAGATTGGACCTTGTGTTTCTATATTTGGCTCAGCGCGGACAAAACCTGGGCATAGATACTACGAAATGGCTCGTCAAGTTGCAAGAGAACTTGTAAAATCTGGATTTGGTATAATAACAGGGGGCGGACCTGGGATTATGGAAGCAGCAAATCTCGGGGCAAAAGAAGCAGGTGGTTTATCGGTTGGAATAAACATTGAACTGCCACTTGAGCAAAAATTCAATCCATATGTAGATGTTGGAATTGAATTCAGGCATTTCTTTGTCCGCAAAGTTATGTTTGTAAAATATTCACAAGGATTTGTTGTTTTACCAGGAGGTTTCGGGACGCTTGATGAATTTTTTGAGGCTTTAACTTTAATACAAACAGGGAAAACAACGCGTTTCCCCGTCGTTCTGATGGGGAGCGAATACTGGGAAGGGCTGATAAGTTGGCTCAGAGATAAAGTTCTTGGCGAAGGTAATATATCCACAGAAGATATGAACATTTTTGAACTTACAGATGACCCGAAAGAAGCAGCAAGAATAATAACCGAGTTCTATCAAGAAAATGTTGTTTCGCCAAACTTTTAAAATTTAGAATTTATCTGTATGATTAAACTTGAAAATTTAACGAAAAAATTCGGTGATTTTGTCGCTGTTGATAATCTATCTTTAGAGGTAAAACCAGGTGAGTTTTTCGGGTTCCTTGGACCAAACGGCGCTGGGAAAACCACAACTATAAAAATGATCGCGGGTCTGATTCAACCAACAAGTGGAAAAATTTTCATCTGTGGTATTGATGCCTTAAAAGAGCCTGAAAAAGCAAAATCTTATTTAAGTTATATCCCTGACCAACCGTATATGTATGATAAACTAACAGGTCGTGAGTTTCTCTATTTTGTTGGTGGCTTATTCAAAATGGAGAAGGAAAAAATAAAAGAAAAAATTGATTTACTCGTTGAACATTTTGAAATTGGGAAATGGATTGACAAAAAAGTTGAAGAATACTCACAGGGAATGAAACAGCGTGTTATAATTGCTTCAGCATTGCTGCACGAACCAAAAGTGATTGTTATTGACGAACCAATGATCGGACTTGACCCAAGAAGCGCCAAAATCGTTAAAGATACATTAAAGCAAAAGTCAAAAGAAGGCACAACAATCTTCATGTCAACTCACTCACTTGAGGTCGCAGAAGAATTATGCGATACAATAGGGATAATAAAAGACGGGAAATTAATAGCGAAGCTTGAGGCGAAAGATATTGAAGAATTCAAACGAAGTCATGATGGAAAATTTGAATCTATGTTCATTGAACTAATAAAGTGAAAATAGAACAATTAGCAGAGATGTCTGACTTATTTTTGATATTGAAATTCAAATTGATCTCCATATTTAAATCAACCTTTGAAACCAGATGGAGTGGGGTTTTAAAGGAACTTGGTTCACTTATCGTCTTTACAGGTTTTGCTCTCTCAACATTTATCTCTTCAAATTATGCAACCGCATATCTTCTTGCGGAGGCGAGAATTGGACTTTTTCTTTTTCACAGAATTTTGTCAATGCTTCTTTTCATTTTATTCGTTTTGGTGAGTTTGGGCAATGTGATAGTTGCTTATTCAACACTTTACAAAAGCAAAGACCTTGAATTTTTCCTTACGACACCGATAAAACCGATAAAAATTTACATAGTTAAATTTCTTGACAACTTTTTTTATAGTTCATCTACGATGTTTATATTCATCTCTGCAATTTTGCTGGGGTATGGAAGTTACTTTAGGAAGTCTTTTAATTTCTACATCTTTTCATTCATTGGTGTTTTAATTCCGTTTATGCTTATGTCAGCATCTTTTAGCATCACAATTCTCATGCTAATTTTGAGGCTTTCAAAAAAAATTGACATACGAAAACTTGCCTTAACAGCCGGGTTAATCTACGCCTTGGGAATTTATTTATATTTCAAAAGCATAAATCCGATGAAGTTGTTTACAGAGGCGATGAAGTATTACCCTTATATTGATCAGTATTTTGCACAGATTGATCCATCAATAGCGGTGTATCTCCCGAACCATTGGGTCGCAGAGATATTTTATTTCAGCGCAAGGGGAAATTCAGAGATGGTTCTAAAATACTTTTTGATTTTAATATCTGCAACAATTGGAATGGTTTTGATAAACTTTGGGGTCGCAAGAAAAATTTATTTTGAAACGCTATTTATTGCATTTGATTTGAGGAATAAAATTAAGAAAAAATTTTCAATTGAATTTTTAAGTTTTGCAAAGAAATCAGTTCTTCATCCACAAATTGAGGTTTTCATCAAGCGTGATTTAAAGATGTTTTTAAGAGAACCAAGTCAATGGGGTCACTTATTGATAATGTTTTTGCTTGTTTTGATATTTATTGTGAGTTTAGTGAAAATGCGTCTTTATAGAATTGAGCCACAACTTTTAACGCTTGCATTTATTTCAATATTTTCTTTCAATGTTTTTTTAATTGCGTCAATTGTAATTCGCTTTGTTTATCCCTTAATCTCTCTTGAAGGAATGAGTTACTGGTTGGTGAGGTCATCGCCTGTTAAGTTATCCCGACTTTATATTCACAAATTTATCATTTCATTTTTCCCGATTCTTATAATCTCCGAGGCAGTATCTTATGCGTCCGTTTTTCCGTTTGGCAAAGACCCAAACATTGGGATGTTAATAACAACAGTGAGTTTTTTCATTGCGCTTACCTATGTTTCACTTGGGCTTGGGATGGGGGGATATTTTTCAAATTATTCCGAGAAAAGCCCAGTTCGCCTTGCTTCATCAAGAGGTGCAACGATTGCGCTTTTGCTTGGTCTTGTGTTGATTTCAATTTTCACGGGAATTATATTTGCCCCTGTGACCTTTTACTTTCAATCCTTGAAATTCAACGCTGATTTTTTTAAATCCGCAATCTGGGGGGCATTCTTTACCTCAATTATACTCTCAATCCCCTTTAATTTGCTCGGATTGACAAGCATGAAAAGGGATTTTTAACAATTTCCCTCTGTCTATAAAGATTGGGAAAGTTTGAAAGAAAAAAATTTTTTTCATATATTTAAAATGACTGCGCCCGTAGCTCAACTGGATAGAGCGTCTGGCTACGGACCAGAAGGTTGGGGGTTCGAGTCCCTCCGGGCGTGCTAAAAATTATTCACCCTCTTCTCCCTCCTTTTCACCTGTTGATAACCCTAAATCACCAAAAAGCATCATTCTCGCCTTTTCAGACATCATACTTGGATTCCACCTTGGTTCCCAAACAACGACAACATCAGCATCTTTCACACCTGGAATTTGAAGCAAACGCTCACGCACCTGTTGACTTATAAATGTATGTGCAGGACACCCGGGAGCAGTAAGGGTCATCTTAACGCCAACCCAATCATCAATAATCTTGACCTCATAAACAAGCCCAAGATCAACGATATTTATCGGGATTTCAGGGTCATAGCATTCTCTAAGGGCTTCATATACCTGTTCTTCTGTTACCATGGCTTTAAACAAATTTTGTTTTTCTTTAATATAACAATTTGAATGAACATTTTAAAGTTACCCTCTGCTTTTCTTTTTTCCTCCAACCCTGGCTGTAATTTCATAGAGTTCAAGTTTTTCAAGCATCTGAATTGTCTTATTTATCTGCTCACGTAACTCTGTGAATGACGAAATCACTTTGTTTATCTCGTTGGATGGCAAATCATTTTCTGCTGAAATTTTAGCAAGGAGATTTTCAATCCCCGCTCTCATCTTTTGATAACTCTTCAAAAACGCCTCACGAAGCAATTTAGGTGTTAATTTAACAGAACGAAATTTAACCCTTGGACCTGTCCCATAAATTTCAACTTGCATTAAAAGTTTCTCAACACTTTCTGGAAGATCGTAATGAATCGTTTCCCCTGATTCAATTACCTCAAATTTTCTACTTCTTCTAAGTATGTTCACAAAATCAGAAAATGTGGGAAGCTGTATATCTTTATGATGATATTTTATGAGCAAGTAAATTTTTCTTGCTGGAACGAGAATTTCATCATCTTTTGAAATTATTTCCTCAACTATTTTCATTAATTTACGGTGGGACATCTCTCATTTCCACAAAATTGATTCTTCTGTATCTTTGTCAAAGAAATGTGCCTTTCGCATATCAATCACAAGTTCCTTGTAAATCCCAGTTTGTGGTTCCTCATGAGCAGGGATTCGTGCAACACATTGAGATGTTGAAGTTGCAAAATAAAGATAAATTTCATTTCCCATTGGCTCAACGACATCAATAAGAACCCGCACTTTTTCCCCATTTGATATTTGAGTGTAAAGAGGATCGTATATATGCTCAGGTCTTATACCTAAAATTATTTCCTTGCCAACATAATTTTTCAGTTTGTCCTGATATTCCTGAGGTATTAGAAGTTTAAAACCATTATTGTTTTCAACGAATTTTAAACCATCTTCTTGGATTATTTTTCCCTCAAGGAAATTCATTGACGGGCTACCAATGAAACCAGCAACAAATTTGTTTTTTGGGAAATTATAAAGATTCAATGGCGTATCTATCTGCTGGATTATTCCATCTTTCATAACGACGATCCTATCTCCCATCGTCATTGCCTCAATTTGATCATGAGTTACATAAATCATCGTTGCTCCAAGTTTTTGATGAAGTTTTGAAATTTCAGTTCTCATTTGGACTCTAAATTTTGCGTCAAGATTGCTTAAAGGTTCATCAAATAAAAAAACCTTTGGGTTTCTTACAATCGCTCTTCCAACTGCAACGCGTTGCCTTTGCCCACCGGAAAGTTCTTTTGGTTTGCGATCAAGAAGATGTTCAATACCAAGAATTTTAGCTGCTTCTTTAACTCTCTTGTCAATTTCGCTCTTTGGATATTTGCGAAGCTTGAGCCCAAAAGCCATATTTTCATAAACACTCATATGCGGATAAAGAGCATAGTTCTGAAAAACCATTGCTATATCTCTATCCTTTGGAGGAACATCGTTGACGATTTTGTTATCAATGTAAATATATCCCTTCGTCACATCTTCAAGCCCGGCTATCATTCTCAAAGTTGTGGTCTTACCACATCCAGATGGACCAAGTAAAACCATAAATTCTCCATCCTTGACTTCAAATGTTGCATCTTTTACTGCGATGACATTGTTTGGGTAGATTTTGCTCACATTTTCAAGTTTAACCTCAGCCATTTCACTTACACCTCCTGATTGTTTCCGTTTTTAATTTACGATTTTTCTCAAAGTTTTGTAAAAATCAGGAAAAGAAATTTTAACACATTCAGGTTTATCTATAATTGTTTCCCCATCAGCGATCAATCCAGCAATTGAAAAAGCCATCGCGATTCTATGGTCGTTAAAAGTTTCAATAAAGGCACCTTTTAATTTTCTTCCGCCTTCAAACGCAAACCCATCTTCATACTCCTCAACTTCAAGCCCCATATTTCTAAGGTTGTGAACGATTGCTTTTATTCTATCACTTTCTTTATTTCTCAAATCGCTCGCATCACGAACTTTAAAAACACCTTCGGCAACGGTCCCAGCAATTGAAAGTATGGGTATTTCGTCAATTATATTTGGTATTAGTTCTCCAGAAAGAGTTAAGTTTTTAAGATTTATCTCATTACCTGATTTTACAATCACATCACCAATAGGTTCATTTGACGATTCTCTGAGGTTTTCAAATTCAATTTGTGCGCCCATTTTTTTAAGGATATTAATAAATCCAATTCTTGTGGGATTTAAACTAACATTTTTTATAACTATGTGTGAATTTGGAACAATTGAAGCAGCGACAATAAAAAATGCAGAGGTTGATATATCTCCAGGGATAAAGTAGTGGCGAGGTTCAATTTTTATAGGTTTGACCTCTATTATTTTTTCCCCATTTTCGCTTACAACTTTCAAACCAAGCAATCTTTCCGTGTGATCTCTGGTTGGAATTTTTTCTATTATTTTTGTTTTTCCCTCGGCGTGAAGCCCGGCGAATATAAGGCAGGATTTAACTTGTGCACTTGGAATTTCAAGTTCATATTTAATTGGGTTTAGCTTCTCTACAGCGTAAATTTTGAGCGGAGCTGTTCCGTTTTCTGTTGCTTCAATTTTTGCACCCATCATCTTAAGAGGTTTAACGATTCGCATCATCGGGCGCCTTCGCAGAGATTCATCCCCTGTTATTTCAGAATTGAAGTTTTGCCCAGCAAGTATTCCTGCAAGAAGACGGATTGTTGTTCCTGAATTTCCAGCGTCAAGAATTGAATCTGGTTTGCGAAAATTTCTAATTCCTCTTCCTCGTATCTTTAATTTTTCCGATATTTCAATTTCAACACCAAGACTCTCAAGACAATTTAATGTTCTCAGTGTATCGTCAGAGATGAGGAAATTCTCTATCACATTTTCCCCCATTGAAAGAGCACAGATAAGGGCAACACGATGTGAAATTGATTTGTCTCCCGGGGGATAAATTACCCCTTTGATTTTATTTACTTTTTCAATTTTCACCAAGCAAAGAAAAATTTTTAATTAGGCAAAGCAAAATAAAAAAGAGGGGTTGCGATGAGCAACCCCTTTTAAATAAACCTAAATCAACCTGCTGTTTCGCCAGCGCCTCCGGTTACTTCCCCAACTTCTTCTTTCTTTTCAACGCCAAGTTTTGACTCCAGCGCTTCTACCCTTTTAACAAGATCATCAATTTGTTGCTGTAAAGATTTGAACTTTGTGTCAACATAATTTTTTGATACACCACCAGCTTTGGCTGGAGCCTTCTTCGCTGGCTTTTTTGCTATTTTCTTCGCCTTCGCCATGTTAATGCCCTCCTAATTTGGTTTTGATTAAGTTAATCACTTTGCAAAATACGGCACTTTCTCAAGCGTTAGAATTTCTCCATCCATTTCAGGGGGGATTGGGAGATTCATAATTGTGAGTATTGTCGGGGCTATATCACCAAGTTTTCCATCTTTTTTCAACTCCCCTTTATAATCATCCATAACAAGTATAAATGGAACTTGGCTTGTCGTGTGTGCTGTATGTGGTTCACCTGTTTCAGGATCAATCATCTTTTCTGCGTTTCCATGATCAGCGGTTATTATCATAACATAATCATTTTTCTTCGCCGAATTATAAATTCTACCAATACACATATCTATTGCTTCAATAGCTTTAACAGTTGCTGGAATTATTCCAGTATGCCCTACCATATCTGGGTTTGCAAAGTTCAAAACTATGAGAGCATATATTTGCTTTTCCATTTCTTCAATAACTTTGTCCGTTACCTCAAAAGCGCTCATCTCTGGTTTCAAATCATAAGTTGCGACCTTTGGTGAAGGAATTAAAATTCTATTTTCTCCCTCAAATGGATCTTCTCTGCCACCGCTGAAAAAATAAGTTACATGGGCATATTTTTCCGTTTCAGCGATTCTTAACTGCTTTAACCCATGCTTTGATATAACCTCACCAAGTGTATTAGTTAAATAAACGGGTTTAAAAGCTATCGGAACATCAAAATCGTCATTGTATTCGGTCATCGTTACAAAATGAACATTTAATTTTTTGCGCTGGAACTTATCAAATTTTTCATCAATAAAAGCTCTTGTTAATTGTCTTGCCCTATCGGCTCTGAAATTAAAAAATATAATTGAATCGCCATCCCTAACCTGTCCCACTGGATTTCCATCCTCATCTACAACTATAAATGGAACGACGAATTCATCAGTTATACCTTTATCGTAAGATTTCAGAACTCCTTCTTCTGCGCTTTTAAATTTTTCACCTTGTGCTTCGGTCATCGCTTTATAATATTTTTCCGTTCTCTCCCATCTGTTGTCTCTATCCATACCGTAATATCTTCCACCAACAACAGCTATTTTCCCGACGCCAATTTCTTTTGCCTTTGCCTCAAACTCTCGGATATAACCAATTGCACTTGACGGCGGTGTATCACGCCCATCAAGAAGAGCATGAACAAAAACTTTGCTAACTCCATGCATTTTTGCAAATTCAAGCAATGCATACAGATGTTCCATATGACTATGAACTCCCCCGTCAGACAGAAGTCCAACAAGATGAAGTGCACTATTGTTTTGTTTTACATTTTCAATTGCTCCAAGCAGTGCCTCATTTCTAAAAAATTCCCCATTTTTTATCGCTTTACTAATTCTAACAATGTCTTGATAAACAATTCTGCCAGCTCCGATATTTAGATGACCCACTTCGGAATTCCCCATTTGTCCATCTGGCAGTCCAACATATTCTCCCGAAGCATGAAGCGTAACCCAAGGATAGTTTGCATACAAAAAATCAAAATTTGGTTTTTTTGCAAGTGCTATGGCATCACCTTCAAGGGGTATATTTTGATCACGAACACCAAATCCATCAAGAATTACAAGGATAACTTTTCTCACTTTTACCAATTTTTTGTTTTAAAAATTTTCACTCAAGTTAAAATATAAAAAGTTTTACACTTAATTTCAATAAAAAATCGCTCAAGGGGTGTTAATATAGGAAGAAAGCCCAAGTTTCAGTGTGGAATATGAAGAGATAAACGGTGAGGGATGTTTTTAGTTATATTTAAGAACTTAACATTTTAAAAACGGAGTTAAAAATAAAAAAACCCGGCAGCGACCTACTCTCCCGGTCGCTCGCGCGACCAGTACCATCGGCGCTGGAGGGCTTAACTTCCGTGTTCGGAATGGGAACGGGTGTTTCCCCTCCGCTATAGCCACCGGGTCAAAAACTCAGTTATAAAAAACCATGAAAATTGGAAGGGTGAAAGCCACAGGATAGAATTTGTTTAGCAACCTAATCTGTAAGCGGTAGAATTAATTTGGCTAAGTCGCACGGCCGATTAGTACCACTCGGCTAAACGCCTTGCGGCGCTTACACCTGTGGCCTATCAACCTGGTAGTCTACCAGGGGCCTTCAGGGGCTTAACGCCTCGGGATACCTAATCTTGGGGTGGGCTTCGCGCTTAGATGCTTTCAGCGCTTATCCCATCCGAGCATAGCTACCCAGCGGTGCCACTGGCGTGACAGCTGGTACACCAGAGGCTCGTTCACCCCGGTCCTCTCGTACTAGGGGTGACTCCCCTCAGGTATCCTGCGCCCGCCACAGATAGGGACCGAACTGTCTCACGACGTTCTGAACCCAGCTCACGTACCGCTTTAACGGGCGAACAGCCCGACCCTTGGGACCTTCTCCAGCCCCAGGATGCGATGAGCCGACATCGAGGTGCCGAACCTCCCCGTCGATGTGAACTCTTGGGGGAGACTAGCCTGTTATCCCCGGAGTAGCTTTTATCCTTTGAGCGACGGCCCTTCCACTCGGAACCGCCGGATCACTAGGCCCTGCTTTCGCACCTGCTCGACCTGTCGGTCTCGCAGTCAAGCCCCCTTATGCCCTTGCACTCTACGCACGATTACCAACCGTGCTGAGGGGACCTTTGGGAGCCTCCGTTACCATTTAGGAGGCGACCGCCCCAGTCAAACTGCCCACCTAACACTGTCCCTCCCTGGGATTTACCAGGGCAGGTTAGAACCCAGACAGAACAAGGGTGGTATTTCAAGGGTGGCTCCATCCCGACCGGAGTCGGGACTTCTCAGCCTCCCACCTATCCTACGCATGCCCTGCCCGAGTTCAATGCTAGGCTGCAGTAAAGCTTCACGGGGTCTTTCCGTCCCGTGGCGGGTAACCGGCGTCTTCACCGGTACCACAAGTTCGCCGAGCCCGTGGCTGAGACAGCGTCCAAGTCGTTACACCATTCGTGCAGGTCGGAACTTACCCGACAAGGAATTTCGCTACCTTAGGACCGTTA
>NZ_CZVH01000011.1:17500-30966 GCF_001458555.1 Candidatus Kryptobacter tengchongensis
CCACTTCAGAGATATAACAAGCAAAGTTTATGGGGGCGATTCAACAACAAGAATCTTTCAAGAAATAGTCCTTGGAATCGGCGGAGTAAGGCTTTTAAAAGCAATGGGGATTGAACCCTCGGTATTTCATTTAAATGAAGGTCATAGCGCCTTTTTAACGCTTGAACTCCTGCGAGAAGAAATTAACAAAGGTAAAACAATAAAGGAAGCTGAAAAAATCGTAAGAGAAAAATGCATATTCACAACTCACACCCCTGTTCCAGCTGGACACGATAGATTTACACCCGATCTGATTGAATATGCACTTGGTGAATTCATAAAATCACTTGGAATTTCGTTAAAGGAATTTCTCGCTTATGGCAGAATTCACCCCGATAATGACCAAGAAACATTTTGTATGACCGTCCTTGCTTTGAAACTCACAAGAAATGCAAATGCAGTAAGCGAGCTCAATGGTATAGTTAGCAGAAAAATGTGGCAACCCCTTTTCAAAAGCAAATCCGAAAAAGATGTGCCCATTGGACATATAACAAACGGAGTGCATTTACCAACATGGTTAAGTAAAATCGCATTTGAATTTTGGAGGAAAAAATTAGGCGATAAATGGTATGAGGAAATTGAAAACCCTAAACTTTGGGAAAGCGTCCTTGATCAAAACTTTATAACAGACGAAGAAATATGGGCAATAAGATATGAACTGAGGCGAAACCTCATAGAATTTGTGAGAGAAAAGTTCCTTGTCCAACATTTGAAAATGGGTCTTGATTCAAGAATCAACATAAATATGATTCTTTCCCCAGATGCGCTCACGATTGGATTCTCAAGAAGGTTTGCAACATATAAAAGAGCTCCTTTAATTTTTTACGACATTGATAGGGCAAAGAAAATTTTCAATGATAAAACTAAACCTATCCAGATAATTTTCTCTGGCAAAGCACACCCAAGAGATGACGCGGGGAAAGAATTCTTGCAAAGAATTATCCAAATCTCAAAATTACCTGAATTCTATGGCAAAGTTATCTTCCTTGAAAATTATGATATGAACATAGCAAGACATCTCGTCTCTGGATGTGACCTGTGGCTTAACAACCCAAGAAGACCACTTGAGGCAAGCGGGACAAGCGGACAGAAAATAATTTTAAATTTCGGACTTAACTTCAGCATACTTGATGGCTGGTGGAGGGAAGCTTACAATCAAATGAATGGGTGGGCTATAGGAAAAGATGAATCCATTGAAGACCCGAACATCCAAGATAAACTTGACGCTGAATCACTTTATCAAACGCTTGAAAACGAAATCATCCCGGCTTTCTACAACAGAGATGAAAACGGAATCCCCAGGGAATGGATTAAAAAAATTAGATATTCAATTGCAACGATAACCTATTTCTTCAATACTAACAGAATGGTGCGTGAATATGCCGAAAAATATTACAAGCACCCCATCCTTGTTTATTAACATTTTATTCCATATCTTAATTTTAGAATTTCAAATAATGGAGGTTAACTTATCATGGCACGCAGTTTAAACAAAGTTATGTTAATTGGTCATGTTGGCGCTGATCCTGAATTAAGATACACCCCAAGCGGTGTCCCAGTTGCCACATTTAGAATTGCAACAAATGAAACATGGCGTGATGCCGAAGGGAATATGCAGGAAAGAACGGAATGGCATACAATCGTTGTGTGGAGAAAACTTGCAGAGCTGACAAATGAGTTGCTCAAAAAGGGAAGTAGAGTTTATGTTGAGGGTCGGCTTCAAACCAGAACTTATGAAGATAAAAACGGAATTAGAAGAACTGTTACGGAAATCGTCGCAGATGATATAATTCTGCTTGAAGCAAGGACAGCACCATCTGAATTATCCACTCAACTTCAGCAAAAAACAGCACCAGTTGAACCAACAGATGAAATAACAACACCTGATATCGCTGAAATTGAAACATCCGAAGAAGAGATTAAAAATCCCGAGATTCCTCCTGAAATTTCAGATCAATCAACCCCTGAAAAAACTAAAGATGATGAATTGCCATTTTAATAAAAATCCCATCTGACTTTAACGATGTTTTATGACGTGTTTGTTTTTCTGGTTATCATTTTAACCCTGCTGATACTCTCCGGGCTCGTCTCAGCTTCGGAAGTTTCACTTTTCTCCCTTCCCTCTGAAACTTTGGAAAGATTTTCAAAGAGTAAAATAAGAACACACAAACTTATCGCAAAAATCCTTGAGCATCCTCAAAGATTGCTCATAACAATCCTGATCTCAAATAACTTTATAAATGTCGGCATTGCTCTTCTCTCAACGCTTTCCGCCTTGAGGTTAAGCTACGCAATTAACATAAATCCAGAATATGCTGTTTCAATAAGCATAATACTTGTAACCGTCCTTGTCCTCTTATTTAGTGAAATTATCCCAAAATTGATTTCCTCTCAAAACCCAGAAAAAGTTGCTCTTGTCGTTTCCCCACTGATAAATTTTTTCTCAATAATTCTCTACCCGATTGTTGAACTTTTTCTAATAATTACAAACTCATTCAAAAAAAGAATCCCGATTTCAAAAGCAGATCTTTTGATTGAAGAAATAAAGCCACTGATTGAGCTCGGGGGAAGATATGGTGTTATCAGAAAAGAAGAGGAAGAGATAATTAAAAACCTACTTCAATTCCCCAATAAAACTGTCAAAGATGTGATGACCTCACGGGTTGATATGGTTGCAATTGAGCTTAACACCGAGCTAAAACAAATAATCAAAACAATAAAGGAATCTGGTTTCTCAAGACTTCCAGTGTATCAAGAACAAATTGATAACATCGTTGGAATTTTATACGCAAAGGACATAATTCAATTCATCAGGAACAAAACCGCAAGAAAAAAATTTGATATTAAAAAATTTTTAAAAGAGCCAATTTTCGTCCCAGAAACAATGAAACTTGAAACATTGCTTCAAGAGTTTAAACAAAAAAAGATGCATATCGCAATCGTCGTTGATGAATTCGGTGGGACAGCTGGACTTGTAACACTACAAGATATAATAACCGAAATTTTCGGCGAAATAGAAAGAGAAGAAGCAGAAGAAAAAACCTTTGAAAAAATAAACGATGATGAGTTCCTTGTTGACGCTGGAATTACAATTGAAGAAGTTAATGAATTGCTCGGAATAAACTTAAAAACAACAAAGAGCGATTATGATACCATCGGTGGTTTTATACTTGATATAACTGGGAAGATTCCAAAGGAAAAAGATGTTATAAATTATGAAAACTTACGATTCACTATTGAAAAGGTTGAAAATAGAAGAATTAAAAAAATAAGAGTTGAAAAACTAAAAAGTCAGGAAGATGTTTAAAAAAATATCACACATTGCCATTGCTGTAAGAAATCTTGAAGAGGCGATAGAAACATTTTTAAAACTCACGGGCGCCGAAAATTACCATATAGAAACAGTTGAAGATCAAAAAGTTCGGGTTGCGGTTTTGAAAGTTGGTGAATCAAGAATTGAGCTTACAGAGCCAACATCACCTGATTCCCCAGTCGCAAAGTTTATTGAAAAAAGAGGTGAGGGAATTCACCACATAGCTTTTGAAGTTGAAGATATTGAAAAAGAAATTGAACGAGCAAAAATTAACAATTTTCAGCTTATTGACACAAGACCAAAACTTGGCGCAAATAATTGCTTGATTGCTTTTATTCATCCGAAATCTGTTAACGGCGTCCTCGTTGAATTAACACAAGAGAAGACAAAAGATAAAATAAACGATGGGGAATGAACTTGAAATAAAAATCCAAAATTTACCACAACTCCCAGGCGTTTATCAATTCAAAGATGCAAACGGAAAAGTAATTTATGTTGGTAAGGCAAAAAATTTAAGAAATAGGGTAAGAAGTTATTTTGCCAAATCTCAACCCTCAAACCCCAAACTTTCAGCCCTCGTCTCAAAAATTCGTGATATTGAGGTCATAGTTACTCCCTCTGAAATTGAAGCACTCATCCTTGAAGCAAATCTTATAAAAAAACTCAAACCACGATACAATGTAAGCTTAAAAGATGATAAAAGTTTTCCATATATCGTCGTCACAAATGAGCCGTTTCCTCGTGTTTTCTCAACAAGGAAAATCAAAATGGACGGCTCTAAATACTTCGGTCCATACACAGACGCCTATTCACTCAAACAAACTCTTAAGTTAATACGAGAGATCTTCATGGTTAGAAGTTGTAAGTATTACATTGATGATGATGTGATTCAAAAAAAGAAAATCAAAGTATGTCTTGATTATCACATAAAAAAGTGCGGTGGTCCTTGCGAGGGACTCGTTTCAAAAGAAGAATATAATAAAATGATTGAACAGGTTATCCAACTTCTAAATGGAAAAATTGATAAACTTGTTGAATCGTTAAAAGCACAGATGGAAAAACTTGCGGAGGAACTAAAATTTGAAGAAGCAGCAATTTTAAGGGATAAAATTAAAGCGCTTGAAATTTACACAGCAAAACAAAGCATTGTGAGCATTGAACCAATTGATAGAGATATTTTTGCAATTGCATACGAAGATGAAGACGCATGCGGTGTTTTATTCAAAATAAGGGATGGAAAACTTATAGGAAGTCAGCAATTTTTTATGACAGGGGTCGCATACAAAGAAGAAAAAGAGATAATTGAAACTCTAATAACTCAATACTATTTAAACTCGGAATATATCCCAGCTGAGATTTTAATCCCAACGCAAATTGATAATTCAACTTCAATTGAGATGTGGCTTTCGGAAAGAAAAAATTCAAATGTTAAAATAAAAACTCCTGAAAACGAGGATGAATCTCGCCTTGTATCCATGTGCAGAATAAATGCGAAATATCACCTTGATGAATACAAAATCCAAAAAATGAAAGCAAAGGAAGAATTTGCACCTAATCTTCTAAAAGCATTGCAGAAAGAATTACATCTTGATAGATTACCAAGAAAAATTGAATGTTTTGACATCTCAAACATTCAGGGCTCAGATATCGTTGCATCTGTTGTCGTTTTTGAAAACGGTAAACCAAAGAAAAGCGAATACAGAAAATTTAAAATTAGGAGTGTCTCTGGAAAACCTGATGACTTTGCAAGCATGGAGGAAGCCATTGAGAGACGATACTCACGACTTTTAAACGAGGGTGGAAAAATGCCAGACCTTATTGTAATAGATGGCGGAAAAGGTCAATTGTCCTCAGCTATAAAATCGCTTGAGAAACTCGGAATTAAAAATCAGCCGATAATAGCAATTGCAAAAAAATTTGAGGAAATTTACTTTCCAAACATTGACTTCCCACAGTCTTTACCAAAATCATCACCCGCACTTCATCTGCTACAAAGAATTAGAAACGAAGCGCATCGCTTCGCAATCACATTCCATCGTGAGGTCAGAGCAAAACGTATCCTTTCAACCCAACTTCTTGGAGTGAAAGGAATTGGAGAAAAGAGGGCAAAACTTTTACTTTCAAAATTTGGCTCAATTGAAGGAATTAAACAAGCACCAATTGAAGAACTTGAGAAAATAGTTGGCAAAAACATCGCAAGAAATTTAAAAGAATTCCTATCAAAAGAATAAAACACAAATTTTACAATGACGCAAGTCCAAGAAAGTATCATAAAGACCCTGATTTATTTTTCTATTTTTAAACATCCGCTGAAAATAGATGAATTACACAAATTTCTTCTTTTTCAAAGATGCACAATTGACAAATTAAAAAGCGAAGTGAAAGAACTTAAAAAAGCTGGCAAAATTTTTGAAATAGATAACTTTTTCCTCATTGAAAACGATAAAAACTGGGTATTGAACAGAATTAATGGAGAAAAACTTGCCCCAAAATTCTGGAAGATAGCTCAATTCATGGCTCACATAATAAAAAGATTTCCATTTGTAAGAGGAATTTTCATTTCAGGTTCCCTTGCAAAATGGAATGTATCAATTCACACCGATATTGATTTTTTCATAATAACAAAACCAAAAAGGCTCTGGCTCACCAGAAGCGCTTTAATTGCTTTTAAAAAAGTTTTCCTCTTAAACAGAAAAAAATTTTTCTGCTTAAATTATTTTATCACCGATGATCATCTTGAGATTGAGGATAAAAACATCTTCACCGCACTTGAGATCGCATCTGTCAAGCCCATATTTAATTTTGACCTATATTTAGAATTTCTTAAATCGAACTCGTGGATAGAAAATTTCATCCCAAATTTTACCTTTACCCAAATTCCAAAATTGATCTCAAAAAGATTTCCAATCTCCCAATCACTTTTAGAAAAACTTATTGAGCTTCCCTTTAACAACAAGCTTGATAAAATTGACCTTATTTTAATGAGAAAATGGGAGATGATTTGGAAAAAGAGATATCCGAACTTAACAGATGAAGAAAGAGATTTAATGTTTAGATGCAGACCGCATGTTTCAAAAGCACATCCAAATAATTTTCAAAGCTTTGTTTTGAAAGAGTATGAAAACAAAATAAAAATCTTTTTTAGCGAACCTGAAGGATAAATTTTATCATTTTGAATTTTTCAACTCACCCCCTTTAATCCCCCTCTCTAAATTTTTAGAGAGAGAGAGTAAGGGGTGAGTCAATCACTTATCAGGCTTGTGCTTTCTGGCCAACGGCACTTGCCTTGTCATTGCGAGGGAGCATAGTCCCTGAAGCAATCTCTATTTCAACTCACCCCCTTTAATTCCCCCTCTCTATTTATAGAGAGGGGGTCAGGGGGTGAGTAAATCTTTTCCCTTCTCTAAATTCTTAGAGAGGGGGCAGGGGGGTGAGTTAATCCATCAGCAGGCTTGTGCTCTTTGAACAATCAGCCTTACTCCCTCATTGCAAGAGATGAAACCCGAACACAATTTATATTTTAACTCACCCCCTTTAATTCCCCCTCTCTATTTATAGAGAGGGGATAAGGGGTGAGTCAATCTTTCCCCCTCTCTAAATTCTTAGAGAGGGGGGCAGGGGGGTGAGTCAATTCAAGTTGTCATTGTTATAATAGACACGGGCGAATCTAATACAATGATAGAATCTTTATTTGCCCCCTTAAATTAAACCCTAATTTGACAATTGGGCAAAACTTTTCTAAATTTCCTGTGAAAGCAAACTAAGAAAACTATTCAAAATGAGAGATAAAACAGCTCAAATACTTTTGATTTTTTTCCTTGCGCTTTGTTTAACATTTATTCAGGTTAATCGTTATTCAACTGCACAGGAGATTTATCAATCAAAAAGTGCTTTTAAAATCGGACGTTTAAAATATCGTGGTGGGGGAGATTGGTATAACGATCCCTCAGCTGAGGTAAATCTCTTGAAATTCATCAAAGAGAACACAAATATTGATGTCATTCCAGTTTATGAGTTTGTTGATATAGCAAGCGATAACATTTTCTCTTACCCTTTTCTTTTTATGACAGGGCATGGCAATATAACTTTCAACGAGGATGAAGCAAGAAGATTAAGAACATACCTTGAAAACGGTGGGTTTCTTTACGCTGATGATGATTATGGCATGGACAAATCCTTCAGGCGAGAGATAAAAAAAGTTTTTCCAGATAAAGAACTTGTTGAATTACCATTCTCTTATGGGCTTTTCAACTGTTATTTCAATTTCCCAAATGGAACTCCTAAAACTCACGAACATGACAATAAACCACCGCAAGCATTTGGAATTTTTCACAACGGGCGACTTGTCCTCTTATATACTTACGAATCAAATCCAAGCGATGGCTGGGCTGACCCTGATGTCCACCACGATCCCGAAGAAAAAAGACAGGAAGCTTTAAGATTCGGAACAAACATAATCGTGTGGGCTTTGACAAACTAAACTTTAACAAAGATGAACGAAATTTATTTACAGATAAAATCAAAACTTGAACGCCTAAGAAAATCCCTTGATATTGATGAGTTTAAAATAAAATTTTCACAATGGCTCATCCTCGTTGCATTTTCGCTAATTTTGATAGGTTTGCTTGAATTAGAATTTTATTTTCCTTCGCCAGTTAGAAAATTAATTTTTTATTTCGCCAGCCTCACTCTTGTGTTAAGTTTCGGTTTCTATGTTCTCCCACCAATTTTGAAAATTTTGGGCTTGATAAGATCAAAGGATGATTTTGAGCTCGCAAGATTTGTATGGGCAAAATATCCAGAAATCGGAGATAAACTCATAGATGCATTACAAATTTATGAACAAAAATTTAATCCCAAAGCCCCATATTCAATTGAATTAATTGATTCTGCCTTCACACAGCTTGCCAACGAAATTTTAAAAGTTGAATGGGATAAGATTGATAGTTCAAAACCTAACAGGAAACTTTTAACCTCGTTTTTAATTCTCGGCGTCTTTGTTTTAACTTTTTCATCCTTGCCCGAGTTAAGAAATTCATTTATCAGGATTTTAAACTACGATAAAAAATTTATAAAACCCGAGGATTATATCATCAAGGTTGAACCAGGTGATACAACCATTGCGAAGGGTGCAAATGTCAAAATTAAAATTTATGCAATACCACAGAAATTAAATCTCCCTTCACCCTCAGAAATAGAACTATACCTTGCACAAGAAGGGGTGAAAAACTTTGAGCTTAAAAAGGTCAAATCGGATAAATTCTTCACAGGTAAATTTGAATATGAAATTTACAACATCAGGACATCAGTTGAGTATTTCGTCAAACTCAAAGATTTGAAGACAGAAAAGTTTAAAATTGATGTAATTGATAAACCTGTCGTGAAACTTTTAAAAATCAAGCTTTCATATCCATCTTACACAGGATTTATGCCGATTTACCTTGAAGATAACTTTGGAGATATAACAGCAATATCTGGGACGATCGCAAGGTTTGAGGTATTGTCAAATAAGGTGCTTGACTCAGCGAAAATTGTTTTCAATGATGGAACCGTTTCAAATCTTTTTGTCTCGGGGTCAACAGCAAGGGGAGAAATAAAACTTTTGAAAAGCGGGACATACCACATTGAGTTAAAAAGCAAAGATGGATTGAAAAATGAACAACCAGTTGAATATAAAATCAGTATAATACAGGACGAATATCCGAAAGTTCAGATATTAAGTCCAGAAAAAAGCATTGACATATCCCGTGATATGCAGGTTGGCATTCTTGCAAGGATAAGTGACGATTTTGGATTTACGAAGTTAAAACTTGCCTACAAGTTGAGCTTTTCACGATATATCAAAGCGTGGGATGAGTTTAAATTCATTGAAATACCGATCAATAAAACCTTGAAAGAGCAAGAAGTTCCGTATTTATGGGATCTATCAGATCTTGAACTTGCACCGGATGATGTTGTGAGTTATTACCTTGAAGTTTTTGATAACGACATCGTAAGTGGTCCTAAGCCTGCACGAACGGAAATTTACACGATTAGATTTCCGTCCCTTAATGAAATTTTATCTCAAGTTGAGCAAACGCAAAGCGAAATTTATCAGGATATAAAGGATATTTTTGAAATGGCTAAAAAGTTGAGGCAGGAAATGGATGAGGTTGAGAAAGATTTGAAAAAAGGCACTTTGAAACCAGACTGGCAAAGACAGCAACAAATTCAAAATATAGCGAAACAATACGAAGAACTTCAAAACAAGATAAAAGAAACGAGCCAGAAACTTCAGGATTTAGTTCAAAAGATGGAGGAAAACAGGTTAATCTCACCCGAGACGCTTGAGAAATATATTGAACTTCAAAAGTTATTAAATCAGCTTGACATACCTGAATTGAAAGATCTCATGAGGCGATTTGAACAGGCGATGCAAAACATAAATCCAGACTTGATAAGGCAAGCACTTGAAAAGTTTCAATTTTCCGAAGAAAACTTTAGAAGAAGTATAGAAAGAACTTTAAATCTTCTCAAGAGAATTCAAGTTGAGCAAAAATTAAATGAAATTTTGAAACAGACGGAACAGCTTATTGAGAAACAGGAGGAGTTGAGAAAGAAAACAGCACAGGTAAATCCAGAGAACAAGGCGCAGCTTAAACAGTTAAGCGATGAGCAAAAAGATCTGAAGGAAGATATGGAAAAACTTGAAGAGAATCTTGAAAATTTAAAAGAGAAGATGAAAGAGTTCAAAAATGAAATGCCACTTGATTCACTTGAAAAGATTCTAAACGAGATGAAAGAGCGAAGATTTGGTGAAAAGTTTGAAAGGGCTGGTGAAAGAATAATGTCTGGAAATTTAAAGGAAGCAACGCAGATGCAATTTGAGCTTTCACAGGGGCTTATGCAAATGCAAAGTGGTTTACAAACCCTTCAACAGCAACTGATGCAAAATCAGCAGAGGCAGATAATCTCAAAAATGCAAAAAATTCAAAAAGACCTTCTTGCGCTTTCAAAAGAACAGGAAGAGATAAAACATGAAACTCAAAAATCTACGCAGGGCTCTTCAAGACTTCGGGAACTTGCACGAGAGCAAATGGACCTACTTTCAGGATTGAACTCTGTTGCAAATGAGATGATTGAACTCTCACAGAAAACCTTTGCCATAACCCCTGATATGGGAAAGGAAATTGGATCGGCTCTAATGAACATGCACAGGGCAATTGAATCGCTTTCTGCAAGGGATAACTTAGGAGCATCAAGTTTTCAGAACGAAGCGATGAACTCGCTAAACAAAGCTATAATACAGCTTGGCAATGCAATGCAAGCAATGATGCAAGGCGGGGCAGGTGGTGGGTTGCAATTTTTACTTCAACAGTTAAATCAACTTGCAATGCAACAACTTGGATTAAACCAAGCTACCCAAGAACTTATGCAGCAACTTTCACTTCAACAGCAAGCAGAGATGGCCAGGTTAGCAGCTCAACAAGAGATCATCCGGAAATCTCTTCAGGAATTGATGAAAGAAGCGGAAACTTCTGGAAATAGAAGCAGAATTCTTGGGGATTTAAATAAAATTGCAGAAGAGATGAAAGAAGTTGTAAGTGACCTTGAGTCAGGGAATTTAAATGAGGAAACGATAAGAAAGCAAGATAGGATTTTATCCAGGCTTCTTGACGCGCAACGCTCAATCCACGAACGAGACTTTGAGAAACGGCGTGAATCAAGACCCGGGCAAAATATCACAAGGCAAAGCCCCGCGGAGCTAAAGCTTGATGAAGAAAAAGAGAAAATCTTCCAAGACCTCCTTAGATCAATTCGCGAAAACTACCACAAGGATTACGAAGCCCTTATAAAGAAATACCTTGAACTTTTACGCTCCCTCCAGCAATAGTTGTTTCACTTTGCCACTATTTGAAATTTTTGAGACAAATTTAAACCTTCACAATTCTAAAATTAATTGATTTATAATTTTTATGTCTTGGCACGATTTTTTATTTATTTGTTTAAAAACAAAATCAAATCAAAGGCATATGATTGAAATCCGATGGCATGGTCGCGGAGGACAAGGAGCTAAAACAGCTGCGATGCTATTTGCAGAGACAGCAATTGAAGAGGGTAAATTTGCACAAGGTTTCCCTGAATATGGTCCCGAAAGGATGGGCGCACCAGTAAAAGGTTTCACAAGAATTGACAATAAACCTATAAGAATTCACAGCGGAATTGAAAATCCTCAAGTAGTGGTAGTCCTTGATCAAACGCTGCTTGAAACAATTGATGTAACAGAGGGAATGCCAGATGATGGAATTTTAATCATCAACACCGAAAAAAAACCTGAACAAATACGAAAACAGTTTGGAATAAAAAAGGGCAAAATATATACTGTAAATGCAACAAAAATAGCACTTGATACAATAGGAAGACCAATTCCAAATACTGTTATGCTTGGTGCGTTGATAAAAGTTACAAATGTTCTTGATCTGGATACACTTTTGAAGAATATAGTTAAAAAATTTTCTAAAAAATTCAGCGATAAAGTTGTTGAAGGCAATGTTCAAGCAATAAAAAAAGCATTTGAGGAGGTAAAAGGAGAATGAGCGAACTAAAAAAATGGTTTGAACTCCCAGTCGGAGCTGTGATTGATGAGCCAGGAAGTGCTATGAAGTATAAAACTGGCTCTTGGAGAACATTTAAACCCGTCATTGATAAATCAAAGTGCAATGATTGTTTAATTTGCTGGATTTATTGCCCCGATAATTCAATAATTGTTCAAGATGGCAAACTTATCGGATTTGATTATGACCATTGCAAGGGTTGTGGGATTTGCGCTGAAGTTTGCCCGGATAAGAGCAAAGCAATAACAATGGTCCTTGAACATCAATAATCAAAAAATTTTTCAGGAGGTAAAAATGAAAGTAATGGCTTTGACCGGGAATGAAGCCGTTGCAGAAGCAATGAGACAAATTAACCCAGATGTTGTTGCAGCATATCCAATCACACCACAAACAGAATTGATGCATAGGTTTACAGAATTCGTCGCCGATGGACTTGTTGATACAGAAATGGTTCTTGTTGAATCTGAGCATAGCGCATTAAGTGCAACAGTTGGGGCAAGCGCATCTGGAGTAAGAGCGATGACAGCAACGAGTTCGCAAGGACTCGCTTTAATGTGGGAAATACTTTACATTGCAGCTGGATTGAGATTGCCAATTGTTATGCCTGTCATAAATAGAGCTCTAAGCGCACCTATAAACATTCACGGTGACCACTCCGATACTATGGGAGCAAGGGACTCGGGGTGGATACAACTTTTCTCGGAAAATGCCCAGGAAGCATACGATAACACAATCATCGCATTAAGAATTGCAGAACATCCCGATATTCTCCTTCCAGTTATGGTAATGATGGACGGATTCATAATAAGCCACACCATGGAAAGAGTTGAAGTCCTTGATGATGATGTTGTTAAAAGTTTCATTGGTGAATATAACCCAAAATATAAACTTCTTGATGTTAAAAATCCTGTAACGGTGGGTCCGCTTGATCTTCAAGATTACTATTTTGAGCACAAAAGAGCACAAGCAGAGGCGATGGAAAATGCTTACAAGCTCATAAAAGAAATTGACGAGGAATATTACAAAATCAGCGGAAGAAAATATGAATATGTTGAGCCGTATGAAATTGACGATGCAGAGATTGTTTTGATTTCACTTGGTTCAACTGCTGGAACGATAAAAGAGGTAGTTGATGAACTTAGACTAAAAGGCTTAAAAGCTGGTGCCTTAAAGATAAGGCTTTACAGACCATTTCCAAAGGAAGAGATAAAAGAGCTCCTCTCAAATGCGCTTGTAGTTGGAGTTATGGATAGAGCAATTGCTTTTGGGGCACCATGTGGACCAGTTTGCCTTGATGTTAAGGCAACTCTCCAAGGAACACGACTTGCTAATCTTCCCATCGTTAACTACATTTATGGACTTGGTGGAAGGGATATAACTCCAAAAGATATTGAAAAAATTTTCAATGAACTTGAAAAGGTCAAAATCTCAGGCGAGGTTCCCAATCTCCCATGTTATATTGGCGTCCGCGGTGAGGAAGATTATACAGAACAAAAAATGAAATTTAAAATTAAAAATTA
>NZ_CZVH01000012.1:0-30585 GCF_001458555.1 Candidatus Kryptobacter tengchongensis
CCCTGTCTCATCATCTATCAAAGCAAGAAGAAGATGCTCAGGTTCAATAGCTTGATGACTTCTTTCAGCTGCAATTTGCATCGCTTTCTGAATTGCATCTTGAGATTTTATCGTGAATTTATTCCAATTCATATAGATATCACCTCCCTAATTTAATTTTTGACAAAAAAGGCGAGGTTTTTAAACCTCGCCTTGTGAAAAAGCATTTCTCAACCCATGATTTTAATTTTTATCTTTCTTATCCTTATCATCAACTATCTCATAATCCGCATCTTTAACATCCTTCTTTGTCTCCGATTCTTGAGAACCACCACTTGCATAACCAGTTCCGTAACCTGTTCCTGATGTTGCATGTTGATACAGATAATTTGAAGCTTCATTCCAAACCCTTGTTAAGTCATCAATCCCAGCTCGTATATCAGCAATAGGTGCTCCTGTTTTTATCATATCTTCAAGCTTGTTCGCCTTCATTTCAACCTTGCTCCTCAAATCAGATGGAAGTTTATCTCCAATTTCACGGAGCTGCTTGCGAGTTGTATAAACAAGATTGTCAGCTTGATTTCTAAGTTCAGCCTCTTCACGTTTTCTTCTATCTTCTTCGGCGTGCTCTTGCGCTTCACGTTTCATCCTCTCAATTTCTTCTTTAGTCAATCCACTTGACGCAGTTATCCTTATGCTTTGTTCTCTACCCGTTGCCTTATCTTTTGCGGTAACATGAAGAATTCCATTAGCATCAATATCAAAAGTAACTTCAATCTGTGGAACACCTCTTGGTGCTGGTGGTATGCCATCAAGTATGAACCTTCCGAGCGTCCTATTATCTTTAGCCATAGGTCTTTCTCCCTGCAAGACATGTATCTCAACTGATGTCTGATTATCAGCTGCAGTTGTAAATATCTCTGTTTTTCTCGTTGGGATCGTTGTATTAGCAGGTATCAAAACGGTCATAACTCCACCAAGCGTCTCAACCCCAAGCGAAAGTGGTGTCACATCAAGCAAGAGAATATCTTTTTCTTCTCCAGCGAGAACAGCTGCTTGAATAGCTGCACCAATTGCAACCGCTTCATCTGGGTTAACACTCTTATTCGGTTCTTTTCTGAAGAACTCACGAACAATTTGCTGAACTTTTGGTATTCTCGTTGAACCACCAACAAGAATCACTTCGTCAATATCATCAACTGTTAATTTTGCTCTTCTCAAAGCTTCTTCACACGGTGGTATAAGTTTTTGCAACAGGTCATCTATCAGCGACTCAAATTTTGCTCTCGTCAGCGTCATTTGTAAATGCTTCGGTCCAGTATTTGTAGCGGTGATAAATGGAAGATTGATTTCTGTTTCAAGTCGGCTTGAAAGCTCTATTTTCGCTCTTTCAGCAGCTTCCTTCAACCTTTGCAATGCTATCGGATCCTTGCGCAAATCCACACCTTCCTGCCTCAAAAATTCTTCTGCTATCCAATCAATTATCCTCTGATCAAAATCATCCCCACCAAGGTGAGTATCTCCACTTGTTCCTTTAACTTCAAAAACGCCTTCACCAATTTCAAGAATTGAAATATCAAAAGTTCCACCACCAAGATCAAAAACAGCAATTTTCATCTGTTTGCCCTTTTTATCAAGACCAAAAGCAAGTGAGGCAGCAGTAGGTTCATTAATTATTCTCCTTACATTCAAGCCCGCAATTTCACCTGCTTCCTTTGTCGCCTGACGCTGTGCATCGTTAAAGTAAGCTGGAACAGTTATAACCGCATCGGTTATCTTCTCACCAAGATAAGCCTCAGCATCTTGTTTCAACTTTTGTAAAATCATCGCTGAAATTTCAGGCGGTGAATAAACCCTATCCCCTATTTGAACCCTTGCTGTATTATTCGGACCACGAACAACTTTATATGGAACTCTTCTTGCTTCCTCAATTACTTCATCATAAAACCTCCCCATAAATCTTTTTATTGAATAAATCGTATTCTCTGGGTTTGTGATCGCCTGTCTCTTTGCTGGATGTCCAACTAATCTCTCCCCCGTCTTCGTAAATGCAACAACAGATGGAAGAGTCCTCGGTCCTTCTGATGTTGGTATTACAACTACATCATTTCCCATCTTTACAGCAACCACAGAGTTCGTTGTTCCAAGATCAATTCCAACAATTTTTCCCATAGTTTTTCACCTCAAATTTTTTGTTTTTTATAAACTTGAAAAATCCGTAAATTAAATATGCAAAGCCTGTGCCAGAAAAAATGATTAAAAATTAATAGCGTTTTGATTTAACCCCTCGCTTTTAGATTTTAATTTTGGCATACGTTTGAAAAGATTTCAGAAATTTAAGCACTTTTGACCGATGAAAGTTAAAGCATCTCCAGAGAACATAAAACTTGCCGGGAAAATTATCAAGGAAGGTGGGCTTGTCGCCTTTCCAACTGAGACAGTTTACGGGCTTGGAGCAAACGCCTTAAACCCTATCGCTGTCGCAAAAATCTTTGAAGTTAAAAACCGTCCCTCATTTGACCCGCTCATAGTTCATATCTCAAGAATTGAATGGCTTGAAAAACTTACCTCACAAATTGATGAAAGAGCTTTTAAACTTATTGAAAAATTCTGGCCAGGACCTCTAACACTCGTTTTATTTAAATCTCAAATTGTCCCAGACATTGTCACAGCTGGACTTAAAACCGTAGCCATAAGGATGCCAGCCCATCCAGTTGCACTTGAATTAATTGAAAATGCACAAACTCCTATCTCCGCACCAAGCGCAAATCCATTTGGCTATATCAGCCCCACAACAGCTGACCATGTTGAAAAAATGCTTGGCGATAAAATTGATTTAATCCTTGATGCTGGGAAATGCCCAATCGGGGTTGAATCCACAGTTTTATCCTTAATTGATGAAGAACCTAAAATCCTTCGCCCAGGGGGTCTTCCAGTTGAAGAAATTGAAAAAATTATAGGTAAGGTGAAAATTCAAACAAAATCTGAAAAAATCCTCTCACCCGGACAACTCCAAAGACATTACTCTCCAAAAACACCCGTAAAAATTTTTAAATCAATTGATGAAATAAAAAACCCAGAAAATTCAGGTATTCTTCTGTTTAAAAAAATCAATCTAAACATAAAAGCAAAGCGAGTTGAAATTTTATCAGAAAATGGCGATCTACTTGAAGCATCCGCAAATCTATTTTCAGCGTTGCATCGCCTTGATGATTCTGGAGTTGATGTAATATACGCTCAGGAAGTTCCCGAAACTGGACTTGGGCTTGCAATTATGGATAGATTAAAAAAAGCATCCGCTCAGGAATGAAAAACTTTATAACCCGAAAGTTACTGAAAAAATCAATGTGTTAATTTCTCACCTCTTTAAATCAACGATAAGCTGAATAACGGTATCTATTCTTTGATTAAGTTGAGATATCTGGGAATCTACCTTCTGAGTAATTTGCATTATTTCTTGCCTTAACTGTCCCATCTCCTGCCTCAACTGCCCTATCTCTTGCCTTAACTGCCCCATCTCCTGTCTCAACTGCCCTATCTGAGCATCTAACCTCTGTTCAAGTTGAGCCATCTCCTGTCTCAACTGCCCTATCTGAGTATCTAACCTCTGTTCAAGTTGAGCCATCTCTTGTCTCAACTGCCCTATCTGAGTATCTATTTTGTTGTTAAGATACCTAAAATCTTCTTCCTGTCTTCTCTTTATCTCATTTACAACCTCAAGTATACTCTTCGTCCTCTCATCCACAACCTCATAAACAAGCTCAAGGGTTACCTTCTTTATAGCTTTTGTTAATATCTCCCTCACAAAACTTGCCCGTTTTATTTTTTTACTTTAATCTTTTCTCAAAATTAAATATAACATCTCGTTCCATTTAAAGTCAAATTTAAAATGACTCATTCCCTCTCACCTTTGATTACTCAATTTCATGACAAATAATTTTTCAGTAAGCTATATTAACTAAAAAGGGCGGGTTTGAACCCGCCCTTCTTTACTTTACTTCACAAGAACCATCTTCTTTATCCCAACGAAATCATTAGCCCTTAAAACATAGAAATACACACCACTTGACAAATCTCTACCATCTACCCTCACCTCATGATACCCAGCTGGCAATTCACCAACAAACAAATCTTTCACCTTCTGACCAGCGGAATTGTAAAGCTCCAACCTAACACTTGAAGCAACTGGCAATTCAAATTTTATTGTAGTATACGGATTAAATGGATTAGGATAATTTTGATATAGCGCATACTTCTTTGGAACATCTACTACAACCTGTATCACATCAATATCTTTTCTCTCATATCTTGAAACTGCTTCAATCCTGTAATAATACTTACCAGATTCAACCACTCCCTTATCAACGAATTCATAATCACTGCCGAATGCACCATTACCTTTTGCTCTTAAAGATGCCTCGCTCTGATACGAACCAACAAGAATATAATTCTCATCACCCCTGCCACGATAAATGTTAAACCCAAGGAAATCCTCCCTCTCAACCTGCGTCTTTATCCTCAACTTAACAACATTACCCACAACCTCAGCTGAAACATTGACAACCTGAACAGGCAAAGGAGCATCCCCAGTCCCCGAAATTACAAAATCTGAAAACGAGCTAACACCTGAAACAGTTATCGTATTGTTGTCTACATCTCTTGCTATCACATTTAATTCTATCCATTGCGTTCCATCCCATTTGAAAACACGCAAAGAATTCTCATCAGTTATACCTTGGCGTGCAAGATCTGCATCAGAGTAAGAGAAAGTAATGTTTGCTTGAAAACTTGAAATACCCGATTGCTGAATTCTAAACCACCTTCTTAAAACTTTATTATTACCAAGCGGTCCATCGGGTCGTTGAGTAACACTATCAATTACGGAGACAGTTACATCACCTGAACCAACCAAATCTGTAAAGTCAATAGTCACAGGAAGATAATCTGAACCCTGACCGGTTTCCCATTTTTTTGAACCAGTTGATGAAACGGGATAGGTAAGCTTTCCATCAACAAATTTACCATCGCCGGCTCCAGTGATTGAACCAACAACTTTAATTGCATTCGCAGGATCCACTGTTAATTTGCCACTTACAAATATAAGATTTGTATCAATGACTGAAATTGATGGACCCAAAGAAACGCCAGCCAAATTATTAATCGTAAGTGTATCAACATTTAATTGTCCAGAACCTCCAATTGTCTGCTGAGATGTCCCGTTAAAAATAACTTCCCTATCAATGTTTACAGTCCCATCTACTATAAAATCACCTTTAAGATTCACCTTGCCTACTCCTCCAGACGACCAAGATAAACTTGAATTACTTTTAACAATGAAATTATTTAACACAGTAAAATCACTTCCAAAAGACGATGCTCTATAAGATACAGATCCCGAATCACTTGCCAAGATATAATGCCCAAAGGTTCTTCCACTTACCGTTATAATTATATTTACTCTTGTATTGACTTCATTAACGCTCCCACTCTCAAAGATAGAATTATTTATAGAAAATGGATCTGAAAATGACGCGCGCGTAACATGAACATATTTCCCACCGGTTTTAACTCTGAATATATCGCTAGAGCTAAATCTTCTTATATAATTTCCTCCTGAAGCGTTAGAAGCATTAATAAATACTCCACCTTGATCAATAACAAAATCATCATTTCCAGATTGACTATCGCCAAATTTTAGAGCATCAACACTCGCATTACTAAATAGAATTAAACGAATTGTATTTTGATTACCAGCATACCCAATTACTAATTTTTTACAAATTGCTTTCCCTAATGATGAATCATGAGGTATTATAACATCATAACTACCAGAAATATAAGTATTATCCAAAACGACGCTATCAGCATCTGTCGGTACCCCATTAGGGTTCCAGTTAGCCGCTGTTGTCCATAAATTATCCCCACCTTCACCATCCCACTTTTTAGTTGTTTGAGCAAACAAAGTAACAGCAAGTGAAAAAACTATCAAAAATAAAATAACATTCCTCATGCCTACCTCCATAATTATTTTGTTTTCATTTTCCAGATTTTTCTCTACTTACCCTCCGACCCCAGCTCTACAAAATTTTCACCAAAACTTAACAACTTACCATGCCAAGCAAATCTTCATCTTTATCTTTCACCCGAAATATAAAAAATTCTTCTTTACCTGTCAAGGGCAAAGTAAAGAAAAATTTAGTAACTAAAAATTCCCAATTTCTTTCATCTTCCCGAATCTAAATTCAAGTTGATATTCATCTCAAATGTTTTTAAATTAAAACAAAAATCGGTTTGCAACTTTCTTATGGCAAAGTTAGGCTATACAAATCCAGAAAAGCTTGAAATTGATGTTGAAGTAGATCAACAGCTTAGACCCTTAAAATTTGAAGACTTTGTCGGGCAGGAAAAAATTGTAAATAATCTTAAGGTTTTCATACAAGCAGCGAAAATGAGAGGTGACCCGCTTGACCATGTCCTTCTTACAGGACCACCTGGACTTGGTAAAACAACCCTCGCATATATAATCGCAAATGAACTTGGCGTTGGAATAAAAGTAACATCAGGACCAGTGATTGAAAAACCCGGTGATCTGGCAGGAATTTTGACAACTTTGAGTGATAGAGAGGTTCTGTTCATTGACGAAATACATCGTTTAAGCCCCATCGTTGAGGAGTACCTTTATTCGGCTATGGAGGACTTTAAAATTGATATTGTAATTGATACAGGTCCAAATGCAAGAAGTGTTAAGTTAAATCTTCCAAGATTTACACTTGTTGGGGCAACGACAAGAGCAGGATTACTAACAGCTCCGTTAAGAGCAAGATTTGGGATAAGTGCGAGATTGGATTATTACACGCCCGAAGAATTATGCAAAATCATAAAACGCTCATCCAAAATTCTCCAGATTCAAATCACTGAAGAAGGTGCGTATGAAATAGCACGAAGGTCAAGGGGAACCCCAAGAATTGCCAATAGATTGCTCAAAAGAGCTCGTGATTTCGCACAAGCCGATGAAAACCTCGCTGAATACGGAGGAATTATAACAAAAGAAGTCGCCGAATATGCACTCAAAGCTCTTGATGTTGATGAACATGGACTTGATGATATGGACAAACGAATCCTTCTAACGATAATTGAAAAATATAATGGTGGTCCAGTTGGAATTGGAACAATTGCCGTCGCAGTTGGGGAAGAAGAAGGGACAATTGAAGAAGTTTACGAACCATATTTAATTCAAGAAGGGTTCCTCAAAAGAACACCACGAGGAAGGGTTGCGACTGAACTTGCATATAAACATTTCGGACTTATTAGGACAAGGTCTGAAAAACAACCAGGTTTATTTGATAACTAAAATAAGGGAAATTCAATGTCAAGAAAGCAATATTCACTTCGTAGAACTTACATTGGTCGCCTCCCGCAAGGAGCTGACCTGCTTGAGGGTATAACCAAGATCTGCAAAGAAGAAAACATAAAAATCGGAAAAATAACGGCGATAGGTGCAGTTAAAAAAGCTGTGATTTCTTTTTATGACCAAATTGAAAAGAAATATCATAACATTGAATTAAATCAGGAAATGGAGATAGTAAGTTGCATTGGAAATATAAGCTTGTTAAACGGTCAACCCTTTGTTCATTGTCATATTGTGCTTGCAGACAATCAAGGTAGATGTTTCGGTGGACACTTGATGCTCGGCACTGAAGTTTTTGCTTGTGAGTTGATAATTGAAGAATTTGAAGGCGAACCCATTGAAAGAGTATACGATGAAGCGAGCGGACTAAACCTATGGCATCCAGCTTTGATTTTGATGGAGTAGAATTCCCCCTTCTATTCCCCCTCTCTACGAAAGTAGAGAGGGGGTCAGGGGGTGAGTAGCCTAAACCCACCCCCTTTCATCTTCCCCCTCCCTACGAATGTAGGGAGGGGGTTAGGGGGTGAGTAAAATCAAACTCACCCCTTCATCTTCCCCCTCTTTACGAAAGTAGAGAGGGGGGTTAGGGGGTGAGTATCCTAAACCCACCCCCTTTATCTTCCCCCTCTTTACGAAAGTAGAGAGGGGGTTAGGGGGTGAGTAAACCAAAACAAAATTCCTCAAAACTATGTCCCTTGAAATTACATACAAAGACTTGCTTTCAATCCAGCAAGCGCGAGAACTCATAGCAAAAGCAAAAGAAGCTTTCCTTGAATACAAAAATTATTCACAAGAACAAGTTGACAAAATAGTTCGTGCAATGTTTGAAGCTGGATACGAAGCCTCAGAACGACTTGCAAAACTTGCTGTTGAAGAAACAGGAATTGGAAAATGGGAGGATAAAAAATTAAAAAATGAATTCGCCACAAAATTTACATACGAATCAATCAAAAATTTAAAAACCGTCGGTGTTATAAATTACGACAAATCAAAGCGAGTTGTTGAAATTGCTGAGCCAATGGGTGTGATATCTGCACTTATTCCAACGACAAATCCAACTTCAACCGCGATGTTTAAAGCTTTAATTTGTGCAAAGACGAGAAACGCGCTTGTCGTAAGCCCACATCCAAGAGCTGTAAAATCCACCTACGAAGCAATCCAAATAATGCAAACAGCAGCTGAAAAAGCTGGGGCACCGAGAAACTTATTCCAATGTATGACAGAAGTTACAATTGAAGGAACAATGGAGCTCCTAAAACATCGGGATGTATCTTTAATCCTTGCAACCGGTAGCACCCAAATGGTCAAAATGGTCTATAGCATTGGGAAACCAGCATATGGAGTTGGGTCTGGAAATGTCCCCGCTTTCATTGAAAGGACCGCGAATATAAAAAAAGCAGTTGCAGATATAATCTTTGGCAAAACATTTGACTATGGAACACTTTGTTCTGCTGAAAATGCCGTTGTTTGCGATTCACCGATAAGAGAACAGGTGATTTACGAATTCAAAAAACGAGGTGCTCACTTTTGCAATCCAGATGAGAAAGAAAAACTTGAGAAAATAATTCTCACCCCCCAAGGCGGAATAAATCCAGAAATTGTCGGAAAACCAGCAGCCTACATCGCACAAAAAGCTGGTTTTTCCGTCCCTGAACAAACAACCGTGTTAATAGCTGAACTTGAAGGTGTGGGAAAACAATATCCGCTCTCCGTTGAAAAACTCTCACCAATCCTCGCCTTCTATACAGTTGACGGATGGAGAGAAGGCTGTCATAAATGTATTGAACTACTTGAATTCGGAGGACTTGGACACACGATGGTCATACACTCAAGCGACCCCGACATAATTACGAAATTTGCCCTTGAAAAACCCGCTTTCAGAGTCCTCGTGAATACAGTTGCTGCACTTGGAGCTGTCGGCTATACAACAGGTCTTGACCCATCAATGACACTTGGACCAGGAACACTTGGACATTCAATTATTTCGGAAAATGTCACCGCAAGACATCTAATCCAAATAAAACGATTAGCCTATGAGCTACTCCCTCTGCACGATATTGAAGGCAACAGAATCCAAATCTCCGATGCAAAAAGATTTCATACATCTACCACCGAAACAAAAGATATAAAAAGCATACTTGAAGAAATTGAAGAAAGAATACGATTAAAAGCTGGGAACCCACCTGTTTCAACTGGGACGAAATTAGAATCAACCACTGATGAAAGAAAAACCAAAATCTATGGCTCTGGTATAACCGAGGAAGAAATTGAAAAAATAATCAGGGACTTTCAATCAAAATATCCCGGCAGGTGAAAATGAAATACAACTCACCTGAATTAATCTTTCTTAACGGGAAAAAACTAAATCAAAAATTTTATCTTCAGCCCACGCTCAAAATTGCACGTGAACTCCTCGGTAAAATCATCGTAAGACGACTTGAAGATAAAATTTTAGCAGGAAAAATTGTTGAAACCGAGGCTTATATAGGTGAAGATGACCCAGCCTGCCACGCTTACGGTGGTATAACCCCGAGAAACAAAGTAATGTATCTTTCAGGCGGACACGCTTATGTTTATTTCACCTACGGGATGCATTATTGTTTTAATGTTGTCACTGAGAAAGAAGGTTTTCCAGCAGCTGTTTTAATTCGTGCGGTAGAACCAATTATGGGTATTGAATTGATGAAAAAATTCCGCAATACAAACGACATCAATAACTTAACAAATGGACCTGCAAAGTTCTGTCAGGCATTTCAAATTGATAAACGCCTCAATGGAGCATCTTTACTTGAAGATGAAATTTTTATAATTGAACCAACTAATACTGAAACATTTAAAATTGTAAGAACACCAAGAATCGGAATTAAACAGGGTCTTGATAAAAAATGGAGATTTTTTATACTTGGAAATCCATTCGTCTCAAAAACAAAGCCAACCCCTAAGCCTTAAAAATTTAAAAATAAAACCACATTTAAAAGTATGCCCAATAAAGTCTTACTTGAAACAAGATTTAACAATAAAACAATCCGAATTGTTCATGGCGACATAACAGAAGAAAATGTTGATGCAATCGTAAATGCAGCAAATGAATATCTCAAACACGGTGGTGGCGTTGCAGGTGCAATTGTTAGGAAAGGTGGATATGTAATACAAGAAGAAAGCGATAAAATTGGCTATGTCCCAACTGGAAGTGCAGCTATCACTGGTGCCGGGAAATTGCCAGCCAAATTTGTAATCCATGCAGTTGGACCTGTATGGAAAGACGGAAAAAGCGGTGAAGATGAAAAACTTGAAAGTGCTGTTTTTTCAAGTTTGAAAATAGCTGATGAAAAGAAGTTGAAATCTATCTCCTTTCCTGCAATAAGTGCTGGGATATTTGGCTTCCCAAAAGAAAGATGCGCTAAAATTTTGATTGAAACAGCCGTGAAATTTCTTGAACAAAATCCTAACACGACAATTGAAGAAATAAGATTCTGCCTTTTTGACGAACCAACTTTAAACGCGTTTGTAAATGAATTCAGCACCCGATTCCCCGAATCCAAAAACTTACTTGAAAACAAATCTTAAAACAAAACCATGAAAAAAGATTACACAATACTTGTGACAAGACAGATACCGGAGGCGGGGCTTGAAATCCTTAAGAAAAATTTCAAAAATGTGATTGTAAATACAAAGAACAGAAACCTAACACACAATGAACTAATCAAAAAAGTCAAAGGTGTTGACGCGATTTTATGTCTTTTGAGCGATAAAATAGATTCAGAGGTGATCTCAAATATGGACAGATGCAAAGTAATATCAAATTACGCAGTTGGTTTCAATAACATTGATATTGACGAAGCAACAAAACATGGAATTATAGTCACGAATACCCCTGGGGTTTTAACAGATGCAACAGCAGATTTAACTTGGGCCTTGATACTTGCAGTGACGCGAAGAATAGTTGAAGCAGATAAATTTCTGAGAAAAGGGAAATTTAAAGGTTGGGCACCTACGCTTTTGCTTGGGACTGAACTTGCTGGAAAAACACTTGGAATAATTGGAGCTGGCAGAATTGGAACAGCAGTCGGTTTAAGAGCAAAAGGATTTAAAATGAAAGTTTTATACTTTAACACAAACAGAAACGAAACACTTGAAGAGGAAGTTGGTGCCAAAAAAGTTTCGTTTGAAACACTTCTCAAAAATTCAGATATAATCACAATTCATGTTCCGTTAACTCCAAAAACTAAACATTTAATTGGAGAAAAAGAGATAAAACTAATGAAAAAAACATCTTACCTAATAAACACATCCCGAGGTGAGGTTATTGATGAAAAAGCATTGATAAAGGCACTTAAGAGTGGAAGAATTGCTGGAGCTGGACTTGATGTTTTTGAGCAAGAACCTTTTGTTCCAAAAGAATTAATTGAACTTGACAATGTTGTTTTAACCCCTCATATAGGAAGCGCAACCGTTGAAGCGAGAACGAAAATGGCAATCATGGCTGCCGAAAGCATAGTCAAAGTTTTATCAGGAAAAATTCCAGCAAATGTTGTTAACTCAGAGGTTTTAAAAGTTATCAAACTTAAAACCTGCTAATTTGAAATTTTCTTCCTTTTGTTTAACTTAAAGTAGAAAAACAAAAAAATTAAAATAACCATGCTCAATGCACATCCCTTCAAAGATGCAATTTCAACAATTAGCGTAGGCAGAAAAAAACTTAAAATCTTCAAACTTGCCTGGCTTGAAGACCAAGGACTTACAAACATATCAAAATTACCCTACTCAATAAGAGTTCTCGTTGAAAATATCCTCCGAAATTGCGATAATTACTTAGTAACAGAAGATGATGTAAAATCCATCGCATCATGGCAACCTAAGCCACCGCTGCGTGAGATCCCATACATGCCAGCAAGAGTATTGCTTCAAGATTTCACAGGTGTTCCTTGCGTAGTTGACCTCGCATCAATGCGCGATGCTGTCAAACGACTCGGCAAAGACCCCAAAATTATAAACCCACTCAAACCTGTTGACCTTGTAATTGATCACTCTGTCCAGGTTGATTATTTCGGAACATCCTATGCATTTGACTGGAATGTTAAGCGTGAATTTGAACTTAACAAAGAAAGATATGTTCTTTTGAAGTGGGCTCAAAATTCATTTAAAAATTTCAGAGTGGTCCCTCCTGGAACAGGCATAATCCACCAGGTAAATCTTGAATATCTATCAAAAGTTGTCCAAGTAGAAAATGGATTTGCTTTTCCTGATACGCTTGTCGGCACCGACTCACATACGACGATGATAAATGGAATCGGAGTTCTCGGCTGGGGAGTTGGGGGTATTGAAGCAGAAGCTGTTATGCTCGGGCAACCTTACTATATCACAATCCCAGAAGTCATCGGTGTTAAATTAACAGGCGAATTACCCGAAGGAGCAACCGCAACCGACCTCGTTTTGACAGTTACAAATATCCTTCGCAAAAAAGGAGTAGTTGAAAAATTTGTTGAATTTTTCGGACCAGGCGTTTCAAAACTTCCCATCGCAGACCGTGCAACCATCGCAAATATGGCCCCTGAATACGGAGCAACATGCGGATTCTTCCCAATAGATGAAGAGACAATTAATTATCTGAAGTTAACAGGAAGAGAAAACATCGCTAAAATAGTTGAAACTTACGCAAAAGAACAGGGGCTCTTTAGATATGACGATTCCCCATTCCCCGAGTATACTGATATTGTAGAAATTGATTTAAGCCAAATTGAACCAACCCTGGCTGGTCCAAGTCGACCCCAGGATAAAGTTTTACTCCGTGAGATAAAATCCCAATTTGAAAAGATCTTAAAAGAAAACTACAAAGTTAACGAAGAACCCAAAAAAACAGTTGAAATCCTATATCGCGGTCAAAAAAACGAATTGACTCACGGATCAGTTGTAATAGCTGCAATTACATCCTGCACTAATACATCAAACCCGACTGTTCTGATTGGCGCTGGAATTCTTGCTAAAAAAGCAGTTGAAAAAGGCTTAACAACAAAACCTTATGTCAAGACAAGCTTAGCCCCTGGTTCAAGGGTTGTAACGGAATACCTCCAGCAATCCGGACTTATGCCATATCTTGAAGCCCTTGGGTTTCATCTTGTCGGATATGGATGCACCACATGCATCGGAAATAGTGGACCTCTTCCAGAACCCGTATCAAAAGCAATTACAGAAAATAACCTCGTTGTATGTGCTGTATTAAGCGGTAACAGAAATTTTGAAGCTCGCGTCCATCCGCTCGTAAAAGCAAATTACCTCGCTTCACCTATACTTGTCGTAGCTTACGCCCTGGCAGGAAAAATTAACATTGATTTCAATACAGAACCCATTGGCTATGATCCGAACGGAAATCCAGTGTATCTTAAAGACATTTGGCCTACTCAAAACGAGATCAAAGAAACCATAAATAAAGTTCTTAACTCAAAACTTTTCAAGAAAAAATACGCTGATGTTTTTGAAGGAAACAACTATTGGAAAGAAATTCCAATTACAGAGGGAGAACTTTTTGATTGGGATCCAAACTCAACTTATATTCAAAACCCGCCATTTTTTGAAAACTTAACACTTGAACCAGAGCCACCAAAAGATATAACCAATGCATACTGTCTTGGGGTCTTCGGCGACTCCATTACAACAGACCATATTTCCCCTGCTGGCTCAATTTCAGAAAATAGTCCCGCGGGAAAATATCTAATTGAACGAGGCGTTCCAAAATCCGAATTCAATACATTTGGCGCAAGAAGAGGTGCACATGAAGTCATGATACGAGGAACTTTTGGAAATGTAAGACTTAAAAATTTACTGCTCCCTGGCGTTGAAGGTGGCTGGACAATTCACATCCCCACAGGTGAGAAAATGTCCATTTACGATGCTGCAATGCGTTATAAGCAAGAAAACCGCCCACTTATAATAATTGCTGGAAAAGAATATGGCACAGGTAGCTCACGCGACTGGGCTGCTAAAGGAACTTATTTACTTGGAGTAAAAGCTGTAATTGCAGAAAGCTTTGAAAGAATTCATAGAAGTAACCTCGTCGGAATGGGGGTTCTGCCTCTTCAATTTAAAGAGGGTGAAAACCGAGAAACTCTTGGCTTAACTGGCTTTTAAGAATATACAATAGAAGGAATCGCTGAAAACCTCTACCCTCAAAAAACTTTGAAGGTAACTGCCAAATCAAATGATGGTTCTATAAAAACTTTTGAAGTGATCGCCCGCCTTGATACACCAGTTGAGGTTGAATACTATGTAAACGGTGGGATAATGCAAACCGTCCTGCGCAAACTCCTTAAAAATTCTAAATAAATTAAAAAGCGGGGCATTTTAAAGCCCCGCTTTAAAATGATTAATAAATTCTAATCTCACAAAACTTGACAAATTGATTTTAAAAGTGTATATTATAAGTGCAAATAGTAATCGTTATTATTTAAAAACAAAAATAAGGAGTTAAAGCCATGGCAAAGTCACTTGCAGGAACAAAAACGCTTGAAAATCTCAAGCATGGTTTCGCTGGAGAATCTCAAGCAAATCGTCGTTATCTGTATTTTGCCCGCCAAGCTGATATTGAGGGTTATCCGGATATAGCGGGCGTTTTCAGAGATACCGCCGAGGGTGAAACAGGGCATGCTTTTGGGCATTTTGATTTCTTAAGGCAGTATGGAGCTGGTGACCCTGTCACAGGTGAACCCGTTGGAGACACTATTGCAAATCTTAAATCTGCAATTGCTGGTGAAACTTACGAATATACCGAAATGTATCCTGGATTTGCGAAAACAGCTCGGGAAGAGGGATTTGACGATATCGCCGAATGGTTTGAGACCCTTGCTCGTGCTGAAAAATCTCATGCAACAAGATTCCAAAAGGCTCTTGAGAGCTTGACGGGAAGTAAATAATTTTTAAGCAACGGGGCTTCCCGAGGCCCCGGTTTTTTATTTTAAAAAAACAAAATTAAGGTTAAGCACATGGTCTTTGATTTAAAAGACCCCAAATTTTGGGATGAAGAAGCCCTTTTTAAAGAAATGTATCGCATTTTTGACATTTGCAATGGCTGTCGCCTCTGTTATAACCTTTGTCCATCATTTGAGTTTTTATTTAAGAAAATTGACGAAACAGACAATTTAAACGATTTAACAAAACAAGATTATTATAAAGTTGTTGAACTTTGTTATGATTGTAAGCTTTGCTTCCCGAAATGTCCCTATACCCCACCCCATCACTATGAGCTTGATTTTCCAAGGTTGATGTTAAGAGCAAAGGCGGTAAAAGCCAAAAAAGAAGGAATCCCGCTCCGCGATAAAATCCTGGGTCAAGCTGATTTAATTGGAAAAATTGGAAGTAAATTTGCGAGTTTAATTAATCTTGCAAATCGTTTGAAATTAAGCAGAGTTTTAATGGAAAAAACAATAGGAATTCACAGAGAAAGAAACTTACCTGAATATCATAGCGAGACATTTGAAAAATGGTTTAAAAGATATTCAAAGCAAAACGGAAAAAAAGAAGGTAAAGCCGGGAGAGTCGTTTTATTTTATACCTGCACCGTTAATTACAATGAACCAGAACTTGGGAAAGCAATTTTAAAAGTTCTTGAACATAACGAAATTGAAGTTGTCATCCCGGAACAAAAATGTTGTGGAATGCCATTTCTTGATGGTGGAGACATTGATTCAGCAGTTAAAAATGCAAAATTTAATGTCAAATCCCTTATCAACTATGTAAAGCAAGGCTATGACATTGTAATACCAGCACCTACTTGCGGTTATATGTTTAAACAAGAATATACTATGCTTCTCCCCGACGATGAAGATGCGAAATTAATCTCTCAACATACTTATGATATTTCAGAATATCTGATGAAGCTACATAAGGAAGGGAAACTTAAAACCGACTTTAAATATCCACAGGGTAAAATCATCTATCATCTCCCCTGTCATCTCAAAGCTCAAAATATCGGTTATAAGTCAAGAGATTTGCTTGAATTAATACCAGGGACTGAGGTTGAAATGATTCAACGTTGTTCAGGGCACGATGGAACATGGAGCATGAAGAAAGAATTTTTTGAAATGTCAATGAAAGTTGGAAAACCAATCTTTGATAAAATAAATCAAAATGGTGAATCGGATAAAATTGTTGTTTCCTCAGATTGCACACTTGCTCAATTGCAAATTCAAAAAGGAACTGGCAAAAAAGGGTTACACCCAATTCAAATACTTTATAACGCATACGGTTTAAACGAAAAATAAAAACAAACAAAAAAGAAAGCCATGAAGCCAAATATTGGAATCTCGGAACAAAACCTTGAAGGCGTGATAAAAATTTTAAGCACCTTACTTGCTGATGAATATGTCCTTTACACAAAAGCAAGAAATTATCACTGGAACGTAGTCGGAATGCAATTTAATGATCTGCACAAATTCTTTCAAACCTTATATGAAGAATTGAATGAATATGTTGACGATGTAGCCGAGAGAATTCGCACCCTCGGTGGTAATGCAATCGGAACATTGAAAGAATTTCTTGAAGCTACGAGATTGAAAGAACATCCAGGCGAATACCCGGATGCTAAAACAATGCTTTCAAATCTCCTTAACGACTACGAAACCATTATAAGAAATTTAAGAAACGATATAGTAACCGTTAGCGAAAAGTATCAAGATCTTGGGACAGCTGATTTCTTAACGGAACTTATGGAAAAACATGAAAAAACTGCCTGGATGTTGAGAGCATTTTTGTCGTGAAAAATTAAGTCTGCTTGAGGGGGCTTTGCCCCCTCCTTGCTAAAACACAAATACATAAAAACAAATAGAAAAGCAAAATGAAGAAAATTGAACTTGCAGAGGTAAAGAATATATATGAATACGAAAAAATAAGGGAGGATTTTAGAAGATACATAATTGAACTCAAAAAGCGTCGCAGGGTTGAGGTCGGCGATAGAGTCTCGTTAGTCTTTGAAAACAGGGATACGGTGCTTTTCCAAATTCAGGAAATGATGAGGGCTGAACGAATGGTAGACGATAATGAAATAAAATTTGAAGTTGATACCTATAACGAACTTATTCCCGATAAAAATGAAATTAGTGCAACTCTTTTTATTGAGGTTGATGATCCTCAACTTTTGCGCCCTGTGCTTGATAGCTTCATAGGACTTGACAGAGGTAATTATGTTTACCTGCAAATAGCCGATAAGCATAAAATCTATGCTGAATTTGAAGAGGGACACAGCAAAGAAGACAGGATAAGCGCTGTTCATTTTATAAAATTCAAATTCAAACCTGAGCAAATTAACGATCTTAAAAATTTTGATAATGAAATTAGGCTTGTGATTGATCATCCAAATTACAAAGCTTCAACGCTCATAAATGATGAAACGAGAAAAGAACTCATTAAAGATTTAGAATCAGATTAAAAATTTACAGGTGCTATCCGATGGCAAGTCGCAGAGGTAGCAAACAAAGGGAAGCGATCCTTAGAATTCTTCAAAGCACAGATATTCATCCAACCGCCGACTGGATATATGACCAAGTCCGCAAAGTGATACCGAATATAAGTCTTGGGACTGTATATAGAAATTTAAATCTTTTAAGAGAAGAGGGATTAATTCGTGAGGTTACGATACATGGTTCATCAAGTGCAAGATACGATGCAAATCTTGAACCACATCATCACTTTATTTGCTTAAGGTGTAACTCGGTTTACGATTTGCCTATTCATGGGGCAAATTTGAATGTTGAATCTTACCTTGGTGGGAAAAATTTTGAGGTTAAATTTGTTAAGTTAGATATTTTCGGGATCTGCGATAAATGTCGTTCTGAAGGAACAAATTAAAAACAAGGGCGACCGAAAAATGGTCGCCTTTTTTATTTTGACCTAAAGCACAAACCTCAAAGGGGGACTTGATATTTGTCCTTAAATTACTTAAAATTATGATGGATCAAAAAATCAAATTGTGAGGTCAAATCATGAAGTATTTTCCATTCATCGGAGTTTTTTTGATTTTATTTATCTCATCCACTTTTTCGCAGGATGTTGAAAAAGCTACAAAACGAATGACACAACCAGAAGTTATGGTTGTGATTGATGAAATTGTTGATGGTAATTTCACAGGGACGAGAACAATTGCTTCAAGCATTGAGAATGAACTTTTAAAAGAGGGTTTTAAGGTTATTGACTATACTGTTTTTGAAATGATAAGAGCAAGGGAACTTGAACAAGCTGAGGGAAATCCTGAAAAGGCAAAGGAATATGAAAATCGCTTCGGTGCGGAGATAATTATACTTGGATATGCAAACGCCGAATATGGAGGGGAATCCGAATTTTACGATGTTAAGCAACATAAATATACTGGACAAGTTGATATTAAAATCATTTACACAGATACAGGTGAATTGCTTGGCTCTGTGACTGCAAGCGATAGAAAATTTGCTCAAGATAAAAAAGGAGCTGTCAATTCTCTCTTTAGATCCCTCGCCAACAAAGTCTCAAAAAATGTCGTATCAAGAATTAAAGAAAGATTAAAAGAGGAAGAACAGGTTAAAAAAATTGAGATCGCAGTTTATGGAATTTCACCTGATAGAGCAATTCAAATTGAATCCGAACTTCAACAATCAATACCATCAATTAAAGCTTTAAAGTATAAATTTTTTGACACAAATGTTCTTGTTTTTGATGCCCTTATCGCAGGTGAAGAACAGTTTAGAAAGGAACTTGTAGGTTACGGAAAACTTAAAATTGTAAAACTTACTTCAAAACGATTAACTTTATCACCACCAGAAAAAGAAACCGAAGCAAAAACGACGGTTGGAGAAGCTTTTTTGGATATAACCGACTTCTCAATTCTCCCGATATTCCCATCACAATATAACTTTTACGCATATAATCCAATAGGTCAAATCACAATTGAAAATTCATCAAAAAGTGAAATTCGCAATGTCAAGGTTTCGGTTTTAATCCCTGATTTTATGAAAATGCCGAGCGAAATTGTTGTTCAAACGATAAAGCCAAATTCAAAACAACAGATCCCAGTTCCAATAACTCTTGATATTTCTTCCCTTCTCAAATTAAGTGAAAACTTAATTTCGCAAGCCCAGGCAAAAATTACTTATACAGTTGCTGGTAAAGTTCAGGAGAGAAGTTTATCAAAACCCGTCGCCATTTACAACCGCAATGCGATTTCATGGAGGGTTCCTGAATCAGTTTGCTCATTTGTGACCCCGAGCGATGAAATTGTCAAGGAGTTCGCAAGACTTGTTCTTGGTTCTGTAAATTTAAAAGATACCGAACTACCGAGAAACATTCTAAATGCCATGGTTATTTACAATGCGGTGCGCACATACGGTATAAAATATGTCTCTGACCCGTGGAAAGTTTCGGGTAATGAAATACTTGACAATGTTTATTTTCCAAGAGAGCTTCTTTACTATAGAACGGGTGATTGCGATGATCATGCAATTTTGCTTGCTTCCTTGCTTGAAAGCGTCGGGATCAGAAGTGCCTTCATTTTGACATCGGATCACATCTTCATGATGTTTGACACAGGCATACCGCACAAGAACGCTCATCTTGTGAGTTTCAACCCGTATGATTACATAATTTACGACGGGAATGTATGGATTCCTATTGAGACCACACTTATCACTGAACCATTCGCAACTGCATGGAAAACAGGTGCTGAACAATATTATAAGCTCGGTGGTGTTACAAAACTTGCCTCCGATCCAAAGGCTGGTATATCTTTAAAATCTGGAAATATTTACATCATTGATATACACAAAGGATGGAAAAATTATCCGCCGGTAAATGTTGAAGCTCTTGCTAAACCCCAGACCAAACCCGATATTACCCTGATTTCCTCAACCACTCAAAATGATATCGCACAGTTTAAAGAAATTTACAAACAAACGCTAAATGATATTGTAAAATCCCTTGCATCAAAAGGTGATGAGGTTTCAATGAATAAACTTGCGAGGATTTTTATCCTTTTTGATAAATATGATGATGCAGAAAAATTTATCTCAAAGTTCTCGGGCTCAATAACTTACAACTCGCTTGGAAATATCTACTTCCTCAAAAACGAGCCTCAAAAAGCGCTTGATTTCTATAAAAAGAGCACCGATATTGATCCCAATGATGGTGGAGTATATCTTAACATAGGACTTCTATTCTATCTTAACGATGATCCTGAAACCGCAAAGCAATTTTTTGAGTTAGCTATATCAAAGTTTGAATCACCTCAAAAAGCATATGAAACGCTTGGCATTGAAGATATTTTAAGGGAACTTGGAGAAGTTGCGGGAGAGAAAAAAGATGTTTCAAAAAAGCAGATTTCAAAAGAAGAATTAAAAAAACTAATTGAAGAAGCATCAAGGACATCTATACAGCAAACGAAAAAAGGAAAAGAATACAAAAAAGAGGAAATCTTTGAGAAGGGACAAAATGTTTTCGTCTTTGGAGGAAGAAGAGGTGCTGACCCAACGCAATTGCAAACGGTTAAATCATTGCTCTACTGGAAATTTTAACTGAGTTTTTATTTTGAGTTTTATCATCCTGAAGTTTAAATTTACACTGAAGATATTTTCCTTCAAAATTTTCCAGATGAGAAAAAATGAAACTTTTTCAAAAGAAAAGAGTTCAGTATGCCCCGTTTGGCGTTCTTTTTGCAAGCTTCTCAATTCTTCTGTCTATTCTTTTTTTCAAGACCAATATATTCGGAGACATCTTTAAAGCACTTGAGTATAAATCGCTTGATATGATGTTCAAAGCCAGGGGTTCAATCCTTCCAAATCCAAACTTTATCGTAGTTAAAATTGATGAGAGAGAACTTATTGACTTTGGATATCCAATCCCGCATAATATCACCGCTCAAGCAATTTATTACATGACCGAAGCAGGGGCTAAAGCCATTGGTATAGACCTTTTCATTAACAAACAAATTGATGAAAATTTTAACAAGCTTCTTGTTTATTCTGTTGAGCATTCAAATGTTTTTCTTGCAGTTGGACCATATAGACCTTCAGGGATAAGCGATGCTGAGCTTGACCTTTACATTGATAGCCTCGTTCATCACAAAATAAACCACTGGGGCATTCCAATCCAACCTGAGTTGAGACAGTATTTTCACCGTTCTGTTACATTTGCCGGGAAATCATTTGATGAGCTCGTTGATGCTTCACACGGAATTGGACATGTTGCAATTTTACCTGATTTTGACGGAGTCCAACGCCGTATACCATTATTTGTTGAGTATGCTGGTAAAATTTATCCATCGCTTGGAGTTGTGCTTGCGTTTGAACATCTCGGGATTGATTATAAAAAGGTCAACATCGTTAAAAAGAGAAATGAGATCATCTTTGATTTTGATGGGTTTAAAATTCCGACAACTTTAAAATCAGAACTTTATATAAATTATACTGGACCAGATACAATTTTCAGACAGGTTTCACTTTATAAAGTGATTGAGGCTGGGATGAAAGGTGACGCTGAGTTCCTTTCACAATTTAAAAACGCAATTGTAATAATAGGTCCAACCGCACGCTCAGTTGGAGATCTCGGACCAAACCCCTTTTCCGAAAAATCTCCAAATGTTTTTATACACGCAAATGTATTTAACACAATCGTATCCAAAAACTTTATACGACCTGTTAGCTGGCGTGTTCAGCTCTTTATAATGGTGATCTTAACTTTGATAGTTGGTGTATCAGGTTTTATAACGAGATTTCATAATAGTTTGCTTTTGACGATTGCGATTTTAATTGGTTATCTTGCCTTTTCGTTTTTATCCTTCACACAACTATTAAGATGGTTTTATAATGCTGAACCAATACTTAGCATTTTACTTTGCTATATATCTTCAGTAAGTTTTCTAACATTCAAGGAGAATAAGCAGAAGCAACAGATAAGAAGCATGTTTGAAAAGTATGTTGACGCATCGGTTGTTGATAAATTGATTGAAAATCCAGAGCTTATGGCTTTGGGTGGTGAGGAAAGAGAGCTTACAATTTTGTTCAGCGATATTCAAGGTTTTACAACAATGAGCGAAAAATTAACTCCACATCAGCTTGTCACGCTTTTAAATGAATTACTCGATGAATTATCACTAATAATCTTTAAAAACAGAGGGACGATAGATAAATACATTGGGGATGCGATAATGGCTTTCTGGGGAGCTCCAGTGCCAGATGAAAATCACGCTTATAACGCATGCATCACCGCCCTTGAAATGCAGGAAAAATTAAAAGAACTTCGTGAAAAATGGAAAAAACTCGGACGACCAGAAATAAAAATGAGAATCGGAATTAACACGGGCAAAGTAATCGTTGGAAATATGGGCTCTAAAGTAAAATTTAATTATACTGTAATCGGAGATGATGTCAATCTTGCGTCACGACTTGAGGGAGCAAATAAAGAATACGGAACAAATATAATGATAGGCGAATCAACTTATGAAAAAGTTAAAGATAAATTTATAGTCAGAGAGCTTGATCTTATTGTCGTAAAAGGAAAGACTGAGCCAGTGAGAGTTTATGAATTAATTGCTCCCGCCAACGATACATTGCCTGATGATATGAAAAAATTTATTGAAATCTATCACTCCGCACTTGAACTTTATCGTTCAATGGAGTGGGATAAAGCAATTGAAAAGTTTATGCAAGCGCTCGAATTTCATCCAAATGATTATACCTGTAAATTATATATTCAGCGTTGCCTATATTTCAAGGAAACTCCACCACCACCAGATTGGGCTGGTGTATTTGTGATGCAAACCAAGTAAAATTTACCCCACCTATGGAATTCAACGAAAAAAGCATATCAACTAATCTTAACACAAAAATTTTTGGAAAGAGAATTTTTTTCTTCAAAAGCATAAAATCAACAATGGATTATGCGAAAAAAATTGCCGAAAGAGATGAACCCGAAGGAACAGTTATAATTGCAGATTACCAATCGCACGGACGAGGTAGATTTGGAAGGATATGGAAATCAGAGCCAGGGAAAAATATACTTATGTCAATAATTTTGCGTCCCACAATCCCACTTGAAAAGTTTTCTATACTTCCCTTTTTATTTTCCGTTTCGGTTGCAGAAGCGATTGAAAAAAATACCAATCTTAAAATCACCACAAAATGGCCAAATGACCTCCTGATAAACAATAGAAAATTTTGCGGGATCTTAATGGAAGCATCAATTACAGCTGACAAAGGTGATTTCGTCATCCTTGGCATCGGAATAAATGTCAATCAAAGTGAATTTCCAAAAGAAATTCAAGATTATGCAACTTCGCTTTACCTTTCAACCGGGAAAGTTTACGATAGAGCTGAACTCACAAAAGATATACTTCGCCAAATTGAAGTAGATTATGAAAAACTTAACAAAGATAGAGACTTTAAATCAGTAATTGAAAGATGGAAAAAAAGATGCACAATGCTTGGTCAAAAAATTACGGTGATACAATCTGGAAAAACAATAACTGGGAAAGCAATTGATATTGATGAAACTGGTTTTCTTCTTCTTGAGGATGAAACTTCAAAAATAATTAAATTATCATCCGGTGATGTTACCGTTGTCAAATGAAGCTTCTTAAAACGATAAAAATTTTGCCGAATTAATTAAATTGCGTGTATATGGATGCTTTGGGCTGGATAAAACCTCAAATGTTTCTCCACTCTCTATAATTTTACCTCTGTGCATCACATAAACACGATTTGCTATTTCACTTATTATGCCGAAGTTGTGTGTTATCAAAAGGATTGAGGTTTTATTCTCAATTTGAAAAGATTTTATCAAATCAAGTATTTGAATTTGCGTTAAAGCATCAACAAGAGATGTTGGTTCATCTGCAATAATGAGTTTTGGTTTTGAAGCGAAAGCCATGGCTATCAATATCCTCTGCTTTAATCCGCCTGAAAGTTGGTGTGGATATAGTTCATAAACTTTTTCAGGCTCACTTATCCCAATCCTTTCAAAAAGTTCAAGAACTTTCACCTTTGCGCTCTTTTTGTCAACTCCAAATTGATTTTCAAAAACCTCCCTTACCTGCCTTCCAACAGTTAAAACAGGATTTAAAGAGTTTGTAACATCTTGAAAAATTATCCCTATTTCTTTCCCCCTGATGTTTTTTAGGTCTCCCTCATCCAGCTTTAAAATGTCAATTTCCCCTCGCCATAAAATCTCACCGCTTACAATTCTCCCTGGAGGGTCTATCAGCCTAACGATTGAAAGAGCGGTGACGCTTTTCCCACTACCAGATTCACCAATTAAAGCAACGATTTCACCTTCGTTTATTTCAAACGATATGCCGTCAACTGCTTTGATTATTTTATCTTCAAGGAAAAAATAAGTTGCAAGATTTTTAACAGAAAGGATCAATTTGAACCAACCTCAATTATTCTTTTGGCTCCGTTAAATCTTTTTCTGTAATATGTGCTGTAAATTGATGAGACAGTTACACCATCTTTCACACTTGCATGAGCAAATAAGCCGTTACCAATGTAGATTCCAACATGTGATGCGACTCTCCCCGTTGTATTAAAAAATAAAAGATCTCCAACCTTCAAAGAATCAAGATTTCTAATCAATTTTCCAATTTTAAACTGTTCAAACGATGACCTTGGCAACACAATTCCAAAGACATTTTTAAATACAATCATAACAAATGCGGAGCAATCAATCCCTTTATCGCCGTTTCCTCCCTTTCTGTAAGGAATGCCGATGTAATTTAAAACCTCACGAACGATTGCCTCTTGAATCTCAGAATAAGATAAACTTTTAACGTCGTTCAAACTCACTTTAATATCATCTTCAACTTCAATCTCTTTTATAATAAAATTTTCCGTGAGTTCTGAACTTTCCACATTTGAATATCTCACTGTTGAAGAGCAAGAAAGGATCAGCAAACAGAAGAAAATAATTTTTCTCACTTTCCACAACTCAAGTTATTTTTGATATAAAAAATCCCGACCGCCAATGGTCGGGATTAGTGAATTAACCAAGATAAGATCTGAGGGCTTTGCTTCTGGTGTGATGTCTGAGTTTTCGGATGGCTTTTTCTTTAATTTGCCTTACCCTTTCACGGGTCAATTTGAACTTTTCACCGATTTCCTCAAGTGTGAGAGGATGATCATATCCAATTCCAAAGTAAAGTTTCACAACTTCTCTTTCACGGGGGTCAAGCGTGTTGAGTGCTTCTTCAATATCTTTCTTCAAGGACTCATACATAAGTCCATGATCAGGCATTGGGTCATTCTCATTCGGCATTATATCAAGAAGCTTATTATCCTCGCCTTGAACAAATGGAGCATCCATTGAAATGTGCTTTCCTGAAATCTTCAAGGTATCAGCGACCTCATAAACGCTCATATCAAGTTCTTCTGCAAGTTCATTAGCACTGGGCTCACGCTCAAATTCTTGTTCAAGCTGACTTAACTTCTTTCCAATTTTATTCAAAGCTCCAACTCTATTCAAAGGTAAGCGAACTATTCTTGATTGCTCAGCAAGTGCCTGCAAAATTGATTGTCTTATCCACCAGACAGCATAAGATATGAATTTAAAGCCTCTTGTCTCATCAAATCTTTTCGCTGCTTTTATCAAGCCAAGGTTACCTTCATTTATGAGATCTCCAAGCGGGAGACCTTGATTTTGATATTGCTTAGCAACGCTCACAACGAAACGAAGATTTGCTTGAATTAATCTTTCAAGCGCTTTCTCATCACCTTGTTTTGCTCTACGAGCAAGTTCAATTTCCTCTTCTGGCGTGAGAAGTTCATATTTCCCAATTTCCTGAAGGTATTTGTCAATTGAAATGCTCTCCCGATTTGTAATTGTTTTGGTGATTCTCACCATACCCTTGATTCATTTTTAAATTTTGTTTTTATTGATACAAGTCAATTTTCTCAATTATACCGACAATTGAAGCATCAACAGGTGCTTCTTTCACTCCCATAGGTATCACCGCCTCACGGGCGGTTATATACATTACAGTCTCTCCAGGTCCTGCTCCAATCGTATCAACAGCCATAATTGGAGATCCAACCTTTTCACCTCTTGAATTTAATGGCTGAATTATCTGCAACTTATACCCTTGCAAATTCCTATCTTTAACAGTTGCCCATACAGTCCCTATAACCTTTGCTATAAACACTTAACCCAAATTATTTAGTTCTCAATCCGAAACAACATCAAGCTTATCAACTATTGCCATTATCACAGCGTCAACTGGTTTATTCTTTGTAACAGAAGTAAGCCTTGCGGAACTTCCTGTAGCAACAAGGACGATTTCACCAACTCCAGCACCAACACTGTCAACCGCTATCAGAAAATTCTCCTTGACATTGTAATTAAGGTCAACATGCTTTACAATTTGTAGCTTTAAGCCTGTCAAACTTTCATCTTTTCTCGTTGCCCATACAGTTCCTACTACCTTCCCTAATATCATTCATCCACCTGATCTTTATTGTTCAAAGATAGAATAACTTATATTCTAAAAAAAATGTTCCTGTTATTTACATCGCATATATTTCTTTCTCGTTGCACTTGCAAATTTTTACTGATTTCCTATTGTAACGCCATACCCCTGTTTCTTCGCTTTTCCTTGAGACGACAAGCTGTGCCACCTGAACAGGGGCACCACAGCGTGGACAGGTTTCAACAACCTTTTTTGCATCTTTTGCCACCTTATCGGCGAATGAAGCCACCTTTTTTGCCATATTTATACCAATGATTTTTTGTTTTTAAAAAACTTTTACAACATTTTCACTTGATTGAACTATTTTTTAAAAAACTTTTTTTAACTTTTTCAACAAATTCATCAGCGTTTTTTTCTCTATCCCACGCTGAAACTCCTGCGGTTATAGTTACACTAAAACTCCTGTCTTTAAACTTTATTTCCTGATTTGATATAACTTTTCTTAACTTCTCCGCCCATATGTAAGCTTCATTTGGTCCAGACTCAACAAGCGCCACGCCAATGAGATTATCCTCAAGTTTCCCTGCAAGGTCGTATTTGTTCAAATGTTCCCGTATAATACTTGCAATATAAGGTTGAACGATTTCAGCTGAACTTTCACCATAAGTTGATTTAATATAATCAATGTTATCAACTTTTATCAAGATAAGTGAAAGTTCTCCACCATGTTTTGTTTTTCTATCAATTTCCTCATCAAGCCGTGAATAAAAGTAATTCTTTTTCATCAAAAATGTCCCTTCATCATAAACGAAGTAATTCTCCACAAGTTCATTTAAGCTATCATTCTCAAGCAATATGCCAACAATGTTAGCAAGATTTTCAAGTTTTTTTATATCACTATAGGATGAGAAGAAGTTATTTTTAGGGTGTTCAAAAACTATAGCACCGTAACATTTTCTACCATACCTTATCGGGACAACAGCTATTGAAGATTCAAGATTGATTTTTTCGCTATCAGTGAATCTAAAAACTTTCCCATGCGTTCTCGTTGACGGGATTATTCTTGGAACTCCGCTCGTTATAACCTCACCTGTAAGTGTTCCTTCAAGTTTAATTTCCGTCCCAGCATCAATATATTTCCCAAGTTTTGAATATCCGAAAGCAACCACCCACTTCCCATCTTCAAATAAAACAACAGCAACAGCGGAACAATCAAGCGTTTTAATTGCAAAGTTTTGAATCCTCAGGAACAATTCCTCAATTTTAAAATGTTCAAAATCAACCACAACTTCAAGTATTCTCGCTTTGTAGTAAAGGTCAAATTTACCGTTATAGTTCTCAATTAGATTTGCAATCAGTTCACAAAAAAGACCAACATTTTTAACATCATCATCGCTAAATGTTTGTGTTTGACGAGAATCAAGCAGGATAACGCCAACGGTTCTATTCTTATACGAAACTGGATGAACAAGTAAAGATTTGCTCCCAGCTTTGGGACTTTGATACTTTATAACATCTTCGCTCGCAGAAGAATTAATATCGCCAATAAGTTTTGGTCTGCCAGTTTTAGCAACCATACTTAAAGCGTCGTCATCCCAGTTATATCTGCGAACGAAATTAAAACCAAGATCAGTTATACCCTCTTCAAAAACCATTTGTTTTTTATCCTCGTTAGCCCAGTAAAAGGCGACGGAATCAGCAACGATATTTTTTTTGATGAGCAGAAGAATTTTTTTAAGAAGCTCTTTAAATTCCTCCCTTGGGTTTAATTTCTCAAATGAGGTTGACAAACCTTGTTCTGGTTTTCTTATTACAAAACCTTCATCAGGTGCTTCAAATTGTTTATCTTCGTAAGACGATATTTTGTTGCCCATTTTTTTTCTTTTGCTCAAAATCATAGCATTTACAATCAGACTTAAAGAGATTAACAACGCAAATGCAAAGGCCAATCTTACTATTTTATTATCAATCGCCACTATAAGAAACATAGATATCAACACGAATGTAAGCAAAAATATGAACTTTGCGGGATTATTTTCCACCCTGCTCATCTTGCTAAATCCAAATTAATGAAAACAAACTTTACTAAAAATTAACTCAATTTATAACAAAAATCAAATCATAACGACATAAAAAACAAATTCATCTTAACCCCGCAAGTTCTTGAAGCAAACGCCAATTTTTCAGTCGGTCTTCTTGAGCTTGTAAGAGCATCTCATCTGGATTTCCATCTTTATCAAAATGCTTTGCAAACCTTCCCTCTGTTCTTGCAAAGTAAATAAAATCTATAACTTCGCCTGTCTTCGGATGAACATACCAATCGTCCTTAAGCGCTGGGTTCCCCTGTAAACTCAGCCTTTCTTTTATTGTTTCACCCTTTCTTGGGTCATAAATCAAAAGAGGAAATGCTCTTGATTCAACAGCAAGCTTAGCTTGCTGCATTGCCATATCGTCACCAACACCGTGCTCAGGTTGACATGTCGTATAAACTATGACAACAGCAGGACCTTGAAATTCATTAGCCGATAGAATTGAGCGATAGAAATGATTAATGTGCGCGGGCGTTGTCTGAGCAACGAATACATCAGGATGCATCATCACAATTTGTGCGAGTTCTTTTCTTCTTTCTGATTTACCTTTGATTTCTTTCCCGTAAGCTGAAAGTTTGGTATCTTGACCCAGATAACTTGATGTTGAAGACTGACCGCCCGTATTTGAATAAACTTGCGTGTCAAGCACAAGAACCTTTATATCCATTCCCGAAGCAAGCATTCTTGAAAGAGATTGAAATCCTATATCATACATTGCCCCATCCCCACCTATAACCCACAACCTTTTATGTTGCCATCCCATCTGGTCCCATCTTGCTCTAATTCCAATCGCAACAGCTGGAGCATTTTCAAAAAGAGAATTTATCCATGGCACCCTAAATGGATTATATGGATATGTTGAGGAATAAACAGTATTACATCCGGTTGCTGCGACAATACCGATATTTTCAGGTCCGTATACAAAACCTGTTGCTGCAAGCATCATTCTTATCGCTGTTGCTTCACCGCAACCCATACATGAACCAGCCCCACCAACATAAAGCAATGACTTTCCAGCAAGCATCATGTCTGCAAGAACCTTTTCCTGGATATATTCCTTTGGCGTCTCGGGAAGCTTAGTATAAAACTCAAAAACTTCTCTATACCTTTTCAAATTTTCCCCTGTCTTTTTAATCATCTGCAAAGCGTTGTGATCCCCACATGCAGAAACACATTCAGCACAACCTTTACATTTAGTTGGATCAACTGCTATCATAAATAAACCTGGTTCAATTCCCTTTTTCTTCGGGACCTCGTAATATTTTGTTGTCTTGGCAAACTGTCTGCGAATGTGTTCTCTCTTAACAGGGTCCTGAATTTTGTTAAGTTCTTCTTCAAGCTTTGATTCAGGCACAACTTTACCAAGAATTGCGGTGTCAGGGCATTCCGTCACGCATTCCATACAGCCAACGCAATTATCAGGATTAAAAAGTGGAATCTCAGGAGCAATATAACTAAAATCTCTCAAAGCTCCAGTTCCAGCAGGTATGATGCTTCTTGCGGTATAAATATCAGCAGGCAATTCCTCCTCGGCTATTCCACGGTTATAAGCCCCAACAACTACCTCGTTGAAGTATTCAACATCAATGATATCTTTATAAATATCTTCCAATGGTTGTCCGCCATTAGTTGAAATATTTTCAACTTGTTTTTCTCTATCTTCCATTTTTTCTTTCCTCATTTTGTTTAAATTTCAAATT
>NZ_CZVH01000013.1:0-29639 GCF_001458555.1 Candidatus Kryptobacter tengchongensis
CAGTAAGATACGGATTATTTCATCAATATCCGTAGATAGGGAGAAAGTGTTTGAACATTATACGAGAGAGGGAATTACTTATACTAAATTGAAAGGTATATTCAACTTCATTACACTCGTGAAAACAGGCTATTTTCAATCAGAAAGTTTTTTTGATCCCAATGTTGTAAAAAAGTTAGTAATTAAAAAGAAGTATTTAGAATTAGCTGATGAGTTTCTGCAAACTATACCACCAGATGCATACAAAGTTTTCGTGCATATAAGATTAAGAGACTACAAGAATTTTACTGTGTATGGTAAAACCACATTATTACCTTTTAGTTATTATCATAAATGTATAAAATGGTTTATGGAAAATAAAAAAAATGTTTATTTCATTTTTCTCAGCGATGAACCTGAAACTATTGAGAGAGAATTTATATATTTAAAGAATAAGACTATTTCTAAAGGCAATCATTTTGGAACAGATTTTGCGATAATGACTAAGTGTGACGCTGGCATACTCAGTGCAAGTAGTTTTAGTTGGTGGGGTAGTTACCTAATGAAAAATAGAGATTTAGTTATAGCACCAAAGTATTGGTTGGGGTTTAATGCGAGAGAAAATTATCATAGCAAGCCTTTAGCTAGTTTTATGTTAGAGGTTGAAATTTACGATACTAAATCGGAGGTCTTAGAATGACCCTTGCTCCCATTGTTTTATTTACCTACAACCGCCCTTGGCATACAAAACAGACAGTAGAAGCACTTAAGAAAAACTACTTGGCAAGCGAAAGTGAACTTTTTATTTACTCTGATGGTCCAAAAAATGAGGAAGCAGTAGCCAAAGTCAAAGAAGTGCGAGAATATTTAAAAACAATTGATGGGTTCAAAAAAATCACTATAATAGAAAGAGATAGAAATTGGGGACTTGCCAATAATATAATCGATGGTGTTACTGAGATAGTAAATGAATATGGCAAGATTATAGTCCTTGAGGATGACTTGGTGACAAGCCCTTACTTTTTGAAATTTATGAATGAGGCATTGGAGATGTATAAAGACAAGGAGAAAGTTATGCATATATCGGGGTATATGTACCCAATTAAGAAAGAAGGACTACCTGATGTATTTTTTTTAAAGCCTACAAGTTGTTGGGGATGGGCTACTTGGAGTAGAGCTTGGGCTTTTTTTGAAAAAGCACCAGATAGGCAGATAAAACTACTAACAAAAGAGCAGATAAAGGATTTTAATCTAAACAATTCTTACGATTATTGGAATCAGTTGTTACTTAATTATAAAGGAAAATTAAACACTTGGGCAATTTTTTGGTATCTAAGTGTTTATCTTAATGGAGGTTTATCTTTACATCCGAGGGACTCCTTGGTTCAAAATATAGGCCATGATGCCTCAGGAACACACAGTGGGAAATCTGATATATTTAAAGTGGATATTTCCATGAAAGGAGAGTGGAAATTCCCTCATGATATAGCTGAACACCATATCGCCAGAAAGAGGCTTGAAGATTACTTTAATAAAATAAAGCCTCCCTTATGGAGGAGAATCATAGGGAGGGTTATGCCAAAAGAGGTAAAAGAGTTGATAAAAAATTTATTTACAAAAATTAATAAAAGGTTGATATTATGACGAAGTTTATTAGATTTACATGCCTATTGGAATGTATTGCACTAAGACTAAAGAAAGGCGATATTTTTTTAACAAATTATGAAATGAGGTAATTAATTATGGAATTTATACCTATTTCCAAACCGTCAATTACCCAAAAAGAAATTCAATATATTATGGATGCAGTTAGTTCTGGATGGGTTTCTTCACTCGGTAAATATGTAGATATGTTTGAAGAAAAATTTGCTTCCTATTGTGGCACTAAATATGCTTTAACTACATCTAATGGAACAACTGCCTTACATTTAGTATTGGTAGCCTTAGGGATTAAACCCGGTGATGAGGTTATAGTCCCTGACATTACTTTTGTAGCTACTGGCAATGCAGTTAAATATGTTGGAGCACAAGCAGTTATAGTAGATATAGAGGAGGAAACTCTTTGCATAGACCCAGAATCTGTCAAAAAGGCTATCACACCCAAAACAAAAGCTATTATTGCTGTTCACCTTTATGGACACCCAGCAAACATGGAAGAGATTAATAAAATTGCAGGAGAGTACGGTATAATAGTTATAGAAGATGCTGCTGAAGCTCATGGTGCAGAAGTTAATGGTAAAAAAGTTGGGAGTTTAGGCCATGTTGGAACATTTAGCTTTTATGGAAATAAGATTATTACCACTGGTGAGGGTGGAATGATAACAACAAACGATGAAAATCTCTATGAGAGAATGCGACATCTTAGAGACCACGCTATGAGTAAGGAAAAGAGATACTGGCATACAGAAGTAGGGTTTAATTATCGCATGACAAATATACAGGCTGCTCTTGGTTTAGCACAACTTGAAAGAATTGATGAAATAATTGCTAAGAAAAGACTTATTTTTGAATGGTATAAAGAAGGACTAAAAGACATAGAAGGTATTAAATTAAACTATGAAGCACCTTGGGCAAAAAATGTTTATTGGATGTTATGCTTCGAAGTTGAAGGATATACAGAAAAACAAAGAGATGAGCTTATGAAGAGGTTAAAAGAGAAGAATATTGATACCAGACCATATTTTTATCCGTTGTCAGACATGCCAATGTTTGAAAAAAAGATAGATACCCCAGTAGCCCATAGGGTGTATCAGAGAGGATTGAACCTACCCAGCTATTTTGATATTAGTAAAGAAAATGTGGATTATGTATGTGAAGTAATAAAGGAGTTGTTAAAAATATGAAAATAATAGAGATTGGACATAAACTTCTAAATAGGGTAGACGGGTGGATAAAAAAAAGAGATGTTCAAAAAAAATTTAAAATCTATAAAAGCATGATGAATGAAGATCATCCATTCAAAAACATGCCTATGAAAGTTATTGGAGATTGCTCTGCAGACCCATATGAATTTTTTAATCATTACGATGCTTTTAGTGTTTGGCTTGTGAGAAAATTAAAATTGCTTGGGGAAGGGAGAAGGCTTAAGATACTTGATGTTGGAAGTCGTAAAGTAGTGAATGCTATAATAGCTTTAGAACATGATGTTACTTCGATAGTTTTGAAGGATTGTGAAGATAGTATTTCTGATGTGAAATACATAATTCAAGATATTGTTAAGCCATTGGACCTTCCGGATAATTATTTTGATGTTTTTACGTCAACAGTTACATTACATCTGGTTGGTCTTGGACGATATGGCGATGAATTAAATCCGTATACACTCATTAATTTTATTGGTGAATTAGATAGGGTGATGAAAAAAAACTCTGATTTGATATTTTCTATTTCATACGGCAAAAATTGTTTGACTTTCAATGAAGGTTGGAAGTTCGACATCCAAACGCTAAAAAAACTCTTCAGTAAGTGGGAGTTATATGATTGGTTGATAGATAATCATTCAGGTATTCCAGTTAAATCATATAGAGAAAGGTTTACAAAAGATTTATCGCTTGATGGATGGGCCGAGGGAGAATATCGAGTAATTTTCCTTCACTTTAGAAGGGGGGATCTATGAATAATTTTGAAGAATATTACAATACTTTCTACAAAGAGTTGGCAAAATTAGATGCTCTTGGAAACACATTTGATAAAATAAAGACTATATTACCGCCTCTTAAAGGTAACGAAAGTGTTATTGATATTGGTTGTGGCTATGGCAGCGTTAGCTATGAGCTAATAAAAAGAGGACATCATGTTGCAGCAGTTGAGATCAATAAAGAAGCTATTGAGGTCCTTAAGGCAAAAGGCTTTGAGGTTTTTGAAAGAGATATTTCAAAACCACTAAATATAAGTAAAAAGTTTGATATTGTCTTGATATTAGATGTGTTGGAGCATTTATTTGATCCTTACTCTCTGTTAAAAGAAGCTAATAAAATAACGAAGCCTGGTGGTGTGATAATTGTGTCTGTGCCTTTATATTTTGATATTCTTGATCGTTTAAAAATTCTATTTACTGGCAGTGTTATTAGTATGGATAATTTATGTTATGGAGAAGAAATTTATAAAAAATTTAGAAGTTATAATTACGATCATATACGATTCTTCAGACCAAAGGATATTATTGAAATGGGCGAGAGCTTGTCTTATAAAATTGAGAAAATAGAATATGTACCAACTGGATATTATGGTAAATCCAAGTTATTAAAAATCTTAGTTAGATTTTTCGCAAATAAATATACAGTAAATTTAAATCCAAATCTTTTAGCACACCACATGAAAATAAGATGGAGGGTTCATTGAAAACAGTAGGGGTACTTGCTTTTAGCGATAAATTTGGTGGCGGAGTATATCAATACACTCAATCCATAATAGATGCATTAAAAAAAGACAAAACAGGAAAACGCAGATACATAATATTCTGTAATGAAGGCGATAATAGATTTGATAACCATGGATTTGAAGTGCGAAAGTTAAATAGAGCAAAAAACTCTCTTCTTGTGAAGATTTTGAGAGCTTTTCAGCTTCTGTTATTAATACGAAGACCTTTGTTATTTAACAAGCAAGAGTATGATATGTTTAAAGACATTGATATTTTTTTATCTCCAGCTATATCCGCTTATCCCCATTTTTATATGAACAAGCCTTTTATATTTACTCTGCATGATATGCAAGAAAGATATTTTCCTGAATTCTTCACTTTCAAAGAGAGATTAATAAGATGGTTAAACAATAGAGCTTTAGCTAAAACTGCTTGGAAAATTATATGTGAATCAAATTATGTCAAAAATGATATTATTAAATTCACAGGAGTTGATAAAAATAAAATTTTCGTAATTACTTCACCACCACCGGCAGAGTTCTTAAATTATCACTTCAATGAAGAAAGATTTCAGCTTATAAGAAAGAAGTACAATTTACCTGAAAAATATATTTTCTATCCTGCTCAAGCATGGTTTCACAAAAATCATATTAGGCTTGTAGAGGCTTTCAAGATTGTTAACGAGAAACATCCTGATATTTATCTTATTCTCACAGGCTCACAACAAAATAATTATCATAATTTAATGAAAAGGATAAATGAGCTAAATATTAATCATAGAGTTAAACATTTAGGATATGTAGATTACGATGAATTGCCCTATCTATATAAGATGTCACTATTTTTAGTAATGCCTAGTTTGTTTGAAAGCGTAAGTATACCAATTTATGAAGCTTTTGCTTTAGGAGTTGCTGTCTGTAGTTCTAATGTTGTTGCATTACCAGAGCAGGTTGGTGATGCAGGACTTTTGTTTGACCCTTATGATGTGCAGGATATTGCAGAAAAGATGTTGATTTACTTAGAGGATGAAAGTCTGAGAAAAGAAAAAGCAATGCTGGGATACAGGAAAATTGCTGGGTTCAACTATGATGTTTATCTAAAAAGATTGTTAGAAGTTTTAGACGATAATCCGTGGTAAAATTGTATATGCTAATGCTATTACTATTTTGGAGGCAAATATATGTTAGTAAAGCTACCTCTTGGTAGTGAGTTTTATACAGCGGATGGTAAGCTAAGGGATGATTTAAAGTATAGTATAAATTTTGATGAGCTTAAAATACGGGATTCTAAGATAATAGGTAAACCAGAAGATAAGTTTGAGACTATGCTTTTTCTGCCGGTTGGAGAGGGTAGGAAGGGAGAGGGCGGTCTTAGGACAAGGGGATATTTTAAGTTTAGTTATAAGTATATAGACAAGGACTGGTTTATATGTGATATTGAAGGAAACCCTCTCAAACCTGCTCCGGTGGATATTCAGGAAAAAATTAATAGCTATATAGCATCTTTACCAGAAGATGTTAGACACAAGATGACAGAGCTTCCACTTATAACGGTTATAACTGTTGTTCTTAATGGTGAGAAATATCTTGAACAGACTATTCAAAGTGTAATAAATCAGACATATCCAAATGTGGAGTATATTATAATCGACGGTGGGTCTACGGATGGGACTTTGGATATAATTAAAAAATATGAAGACGAAATTGATTATTGGGTGAGTGAAAGAGATAAAGGTATTAGCGACGCATTTAATAAAGGTATAACCACAGCCCTAGGGGAAATTATTGGAATCATTAATGCAGATGATTGGTATGAGTTAAATGCTGTTAATATAGTGGTTGCTCAATTTCTTGATAAACGAGTAGATGTTGTGCATGGAATGCTTCGGTACTGGTATAAAGCAGATAAAACCGAACTATTTTTTGGAAATGACGCTTTACTGTTTAAAGAGATGACCATAAATCATCCAACTACTTTTGTATCTAGTAAGTGCTATAAACGTTTTGGACTCTTTCGAGAGGACTTTCGATGTGCTATGGATTATGAGTGGTTGTTGCGTGTAAAAATAAACGGAGCAACATTCTTATATATAAACCAAGTTATAGCAAATATGAGGTCAAGTGGAAAATCTGATAGCCAATGGCGACAAGCGTTGTATGAGGTTGCTAAAGCTAAATCACTCCACTTGCCAAATACTAAAATGCATTTCTTTTATTTTTTTTATCAAATTATCAAAAGAAGCATTCGTATTCTCTTAGAGTGGTTAAGATTGCATTTTATAATACGCTTTTATCATGCCAATTTTTCCTTAGTGAAGAAACGATTTTTAAATTAAATGCATTTCTCATTAAATCAAATAAATAAAATTGTTCGTTTCTTGTTTGCTTTGGCAATTATTCTTTTGCCTTTCAATGCACTCCCTTACTTTAGAAACATCTTAAGGGAAATAGCATATGAAGGAACTTTCTACCCATTATTTACTCTCATGGTCATTTTTGGTATTATGTTTCTACAAGGTGAGAAAATTATGTTACCTAAGCATATAAGTTTTAAAATCCTTATATTATTTCTCTTTTGGATTTTATTGTCAAGTTCAGTAAACTTTTTTTCCATAGCCTCAGTAGAGACAAAAGGTCGAACTGGTGTAGAAAAGTTCTTATTGCAATTCATGCTTGTAATCTTTGTCATAATAACATCTTTATTGATATATAATATCACTGTGCGTCTTCAAGAACCACTATATAATCTTCGCCGTTTTATAATGATTTCATTTTTGATTGCAGGAGCTTACTCATTAGTGGAAATAGCTTTCCTGACTGGTCAGAATTGGGCAGGTAATATTTTACAGGCAATTGATTTAATTATCAGGGATACAAGTCAAGTTGCTACTTTGTATTTTGGTCGTTTGCGCTCAGTTTCTGGTGAAGCCTCATGGTTTGCTCTATATTGTAGTTTTGCTTTGCCCTGGATTTTTAGCTATATATTTACCGCACGCAGATATAATATATGGTTATTCCTATTAATTTCTTTTTACCTGTTACTACTTATCATCTTATCAATGTCCCGCGCAGCTTACGTTATTACAATTGTGCAGTTATTTCTATTTATATTTGCTTTATTTTTTTCAAGGCAAAAATCCATACAAAAGGGCCGTATTTATGCACTACTATTGAGCCTAGTGGTTGCAATATTTATTGTAACAATTGGATTTAAAGACTCAATTTTCTTTAGGCAAACCATTCTCGATGTTCTATTTTCTCTTATTAGCCTTGAAAACTTGTCCAATGTAGCTCGTATAGGATCTCAAATTACGGGATTTAGCATAGCACTAGATTATCCAATTTTCGGTGTTGGTTTAGGGCAATACGGCTTTTACATGGCAGATTATGTGCCAGATTGGGCCAAAACAGATGAGATGCTTGCTTGGATTGATCCATCTGTGGGTACACCGTGGGCACCTGTACATGGTATTTATTCAAGAATTTCCTGCGAACTTGGTTTCGTTGGATTAGTAATATGGTTAGCAATTTGGCTAACTGTATTGTATTCATGTTATAAACGCTACCGTCTCAATTCTCGCTTAGCTGGTTCTCATGATATTCTCGGCTTATCGTTGCTAATAAGTATAATTGGCATGTTATTATCTGGGTTTAACATAGATTCTTTTCGCTTTTTTTGGATATTGGATTACATTAGGTGTGGCATGGTTGTATTTAAGTTCATCCACCTCAAATAAGATTGCCTCAAGTTATGAACTTAAACATCGTCATAGTTAATGATTTCGCTCATGTTAATGGAGGAGCAAGTGAAGTTGCGGTATTGAGTGCAATTTCATTGGCAAAACAAGGTTATGCAGTAACATTTTTTGCAGCAGTACCACCGATAGATCCTGAACTGAAGAATTATGCAAATGTAAAGATAATTTGTATGGGGCAATACGATATCCTTAAAGACCCAAATCGATTTCGTGCTGCAGTTCAAGGAATCTGGAATTTTTCGGCAGCTCGATCAATGGCACAACTTCTTGATACTTTAATACCATCAAATACCATCATACATTTACATTCCTGGACCAAGTCCTTATCTTCAAGTATAGTTCGCGTTGCCATTAAAAAAGGATTTAAAGTTTTGTGTACCATGCATAATTACTTCTTGGCCTGTCCCAATGGGGGCTTTTTTAATTACCCAAAGAATGAAATCTGTCATTTGAGTCCACTGTCTGCCAAATGTATTATGACAAACTGTGATGTAAGGAATTATCCTCAAAAGCTATGGCGTGTCAGCAGACAGGTTGTTCAAAAATATCTTGGTTTTACACCAGATGGAATCAAAGATTTTATTGCTGTATCTGATTTTAGTAAAGCGATTCTCGAAACGTTTTTGCCAAAGAACGCAAGAATTTATACCGTTAACAATCCTATAGACGTTTCAAAAAGTGATCCCGTTAGTGTGCATAGAAATAATTTTTTTGTTTACGTCGGAAGGTTATCAAGGGAAAAGGGTCCACACCTGTTTGCCAAAGCAGCATCAATATTAGGATTAAACGCTATTTTTATAGGTGATGGACCGTTAAGAGATGAAATATCGTCTATTTGTCCCTCTGCAGAGATAACAGGTTGGTTGCCTCGCAAAGAAGTTTATAGATTACTAAATTCAGCTAGAGCGTTGATATTTCCCTCTCTTTGGTATGAAACTCAAGGATTAGTTGTACTTAAAGCAGCTGCTATGGGGGTTCCAGTCATCGTTTCAAATACTTCCGCAGCCCGTGATCTTGTAGCTGATGGTTTAACAGGTTTATGGTTTAAAAGTGGGGATTTAAATGATTTGATAATGAAAATACAAGTTTTACAAAATCCTGATATTGCAAAAAAAATGGGACAAATGGCATATGAACGATACTGGCAAAATCCGTTAACTATAGATAGACATATAAGCCAATTAGAAGAGTGTTATAAAAAGGTTTTAGAGATTTATTAATAGTTGTCATAAAGTTGAGCTTAGTTTTAGTTATTGCTTTCCACATTAAATGTGCAAGCATGCGAGATTGACTATTTTTTAATAATTGATTCAAGTTCTAACGACTGGACAATTTACTTTTTGAAACTCAGGAGTTTTTATTCATATAATTTCATGCTCTGAGTTTAATCATGATAGCACCAAGCAGTTTTTATGGAATTAGTTCCAGATGCGTTAGTAAAGAGTGAAGCAGCATCATGTTCCATACCCTGATAGGGTATTAAGTATAAATAATAATTGACAGAAGTCTAAATCATAGAAGTTTTGAATGTTAGAGAATAACATTGTTGTGAGTAAGGTTTTTGGATTTTCCTGTAATAATGAAACCAAAGTCAAAATTTTTACATAAGTGAATCATGAAGACGAGTATTATCCGTGATTGGATTCATAAAATAATTAAAGGCATGAAAAAATTTCACGGTGAAAGAGGAAATCCATTTCTCAATGTTAGATAAAGGATATAGATAAACTTACTAAAATAGCTATGTAATTGTAATTAGAAAAAATTTAAAAGGTAGAGTCTGTAAATATGAAAAAGGATATAAAAATAACAAAATTTGACGTTATAATTTTAACTTATAATTCTCAAAATAGGATTTTAAATTTAATTAATTCTATTAAATTACAAACTATACAGCCTGAAAATATCTTAGTTATAGATAGTAACTCTACAGATGATACTGTAAAAATTGCTAAAAATAACGGATGTATTACCTATGTTATAAAAAAAGAGGATTTTGATCACGGTGGTACAAGAACTTATGCAGCAAAATTAAGTAATGCTGAATTTTTAGTTTATTTAACGGATGATGTGTTGTTATATGATAAATATTCTTTGGAAAATTTATTAGTTTTCTTTGACGATAATAAAGTTGCTGCCGTGTTTGGTAGGCAGATACCTTATGAGGATACTAATATTTGGGGGAAACATCTAAGATTTTTTAATTACCCTGAAAATGATTATATAAGAAGTTATCAAGATAAAAAAGAATATGGAATAAAAACAGTTTTTTTATCTAATTCATTTTGTGCCTATAGAAAAGAAGCTCTTGAAAAAGTTGGATATTTTAAAGAAAAATTAATCCTTGGAGAAGATACTTATATTGGAGCAAAATTAATTATGGCAGGTTATAAAATAGCGTACTCTTCTAAAGCTATTGTTTTTCATTCTCATAGTTATAGTATAATACAGGAATTTAAAAGGTATGTTGACATAGGAATTTTTCATAGAACAGAAAATTGGATATTGAAAGAGTTTGGAGCACCTAAAAGAGAAGGGAAAAAATATATTTTTTCTGGCATAAAATATTTAGTAAAAAACAAAAAAGTTATTTTAATTCCCGAGTTTTTTATAAGAGTATTTTTTAAGTATTTAGGATATAAATTAGGATATAACTATACGATATTGCCAAAATTTTTAGTTAAGATAATTAGTATGCATAAACCCAAGTTTCTTTTTAATTAATTAGGTTTTATTTAATACGGTTCTCTCGTGGAAAATTAAAAAATATCGCACTTTATGGGATAAAAAGAGCGTAGAGAAAGATTTAAAAAGGGTTTAATGAGTTTGTGGATAGCAAAATTGGGGAGTTTTATAGATAGATTGGCAGAAGCATATACTTTAATTGGAATTGTGCCTTTAGAAGAACAAGCCTGCAGTAAAGGTGTAAAGAATTTGAAATGATAAATTATTATTCAAGTTTTGGTAAATAGGTTTGTTCTGTAAAGATCAATTAAAAAGTTTTATAGAAAAGTAAAGATAAGGAGTTTAAAAATTATATCTGTAAAGTTAAATCAATGGTTGAATTTAAAACAAAAATACCTTTGGATAACCCTATAGCACAAGGTGTAAAACGTTTATTAGACTTGATATTAGTGGTTAGTACCATACCTATTTGGCTTCCTATAATAGGGATAATAGCATTACTAATATGGTTAAAAGATAAGCACGCACCATTTTATATTCATAAACGTATTGGAAAGGGAGGTAAACTAATTTCTGTGATTAAATTTCGTACAATGATACACAATGCTGAATCAGTTTTGAAAGACTATCTCAGCAAAGACCCTTTATTGAAGGCTGAATGGGAACAAAATTTTAAGTTAAAGAATGATCCGCGTGTTACTATAATTGGTCGTTGGTTACGTAAATCATCACTTGATGAATTACCACAACTTTTTAATGTATTGAAGGGTGATATGAGCTTGGTAGGTCCGCGACCTATTGTTAAAGAGGAAGTGCCACGATATGGTGATGTCTTTAATTTATATATAAAAGTCTATCCTGGCATCACTGGACTGTGGCAAGTTTCAGGGAGAACCGATTGTAATTATTCTGAAAGAGTATCTATGGATGCTTTTTATATAAAGAATTGGTCTATTTTGTTAGATCTTTTAATTTTAATTAGAACCATCATTGTAGTGCTGAAAAGAAAGGGAGCATATTAACTTTTATCTAACCAACTGATTGGATATTTAATGTATTTTTCAGTAAAATAACAAAAACGATTTGTTTTTAAACCGCCCCTCCCATTATCTAACTAAACCATTAGGGAGAAACAATCCTTAAAAATATATCTGACTTTTCTGGGGTAAGGGCTTCTCTAACTCACTTTAGATTAATTCCCTTTCTATTTCAATCCTTTAAAACCCTAAGGGGAAAATCTTAATATATGATTACTTTATGATGGAGAAAGGAACATATTGCTTGAACAAATTCATGGTTTTTATTGTAATTATAATTGTTTTTCTTGGATCTCGTTCCTTCTCTCAGTTTTCTGAAACAATTCCTACTGATTACTGGGTTTACAGTGTGATTGAAGAACTAAAAATTCGTGGCTATTTCAGGGGATTGCCTCAGGGATATAAACCGTATTCAAGAATTGATGTTGCGAAAGAAATTATCAAAGAAAAAGATAAGGCGCAAAATAATTTTGAAAAAGAACTTTTTAAAAAGCTTGAACATGAATTTGCTGATGAAATTAACTTCTTAAATACACAGAGAATAAATTTAAATAATGATTTGATGTTTAAGACTGGTGTTATGCTTTCTGAATACGCTTGGCGTGATGGTTATTCAAATCGTCTTTTAAGGTTTAGGGGCAGAGCAAAGTTTTCACTGTATTATGGTGATAAGTTTACACTTTATAATAATTCTTTAATGGATCAAAATTTGCTTGATGATACAACTTACACTGGAAATAGATTCCGAAATTTTTTCGCTGGATATACCGAGCAAAGTTATTTAAAATTAAATTTTGAGCTGGTTTCAATAAAATTTGGGCGCGATTATATCAAGTGGGGATATGGTAAGGGTGGAAACCTTTTGATTTCTGATTTTGCTGTTCCGTATGATCTACTTCAATTTGATCTTTTCTCAAAGAAGGTGAAGTATAGTTTTTTCCTCTCACAGCTTGATAATATAACTTATTCTCCAGATACAGGGAAAACTTTTTTAAACGCAAATAGGTATTTAACAGGAGGAAGATTTGAATTAAATCTATGGAATAAATTTTACATTGGCTTTGCACAAATGATTTTATATGGTGGCTCCAACCGTGGAATTGATATAACTCTATCAAATCCATTTGCTTTTTATTATGAGTTTCAAGCAAATGAGGGAAAGGAATTAAATGGAATGGTATATTTAGATTTAAGTTTTTATCCTGTTAAAAATTTAAACTTTTATGGCGAACTTTTAATTGATGATTGGCAGGTTAGCAGGCAATCCAAAGGAGACCTTGAGCCAAATGAATATGGGTTTATAATTGGTTTTAGGTGGGCTGATTTTTTTAAATTTATATCTGGTAATGAACTTCAAGTTGAATATACACAAGTTAGAAACAGAACATATAACACAAAGCGTGAATATGAAAAATATCTTCGTTTTAAACGTCCAATTGCACATCCACTTGGGAACGATTTCCAAAGTTTTGAATTATGGCTAACGCAATGGATTTTGAGGAAATTAAAATTAACTCTAAATTACAAATTTATTGAACACGGGGAAGGCTCAATTGAAAAACCTTGGGATGAGCCGTGGATGGCACCTGATATAACAGTTGAAACTGGATATAAAGAAAAATTTCCATATGGTGTGGTTGAAAGAACACATAGAATCGGGTTTGGTTTGTTTTATTATTTTAGCTCAAAATTAAATTTTAATCTTGAGGTTTTTTATTCAGATATAAAAAATTATAAAAACATTGAGGGATCTAAAAAGAAGTTATTCACATTTAAAGCCTGGTTATTTTTCAACTTTGATAAAACAGTAGGGAGCTAAGAAATTCAAATCATTTGTCATCGCGTTTTGAGATTGCTTCGGGGCTTCGCCCCTCAATGACAGGATGAAAAACTGACTCACTCCCTAACCCCCTCTCTATAAAAATAGAGAGGGGGAGAATTAAAAAGGGTAAGTTAATAAACGACTCACCCCCTAACCCCCTCTCTATTTATAGAGAGGGAGAACTAAGGTGGTGAGTTAATGAATTGACTCACCCTCTAACCCCCTCTCTACAACTGTAGAGAGGGGGAACTTAAAGGGGGTGAGTAAAAAAATAAAAATTCCCCCGACATAATTACTTTGCGACTTCGTCGCTTTGCACCATGCAATAATTCAACCCCTGTTCCCTCTATACAATTTTAGAGAGGAGAACTAAAGAGGTGAATTAATAAATTGACTCACCCCCTAACCCCCTCTCTAAATTTAGAGAGGGGGGAAATGAAAAGGGGGTGAGTTAATAAACTAACCCACCCCAACTCCCTCTCTAAAGTTAGAGAGAGGAGAATTAAGAGAGGTAAGTTAACAAACTAACTCACCCTCTACCCCCCTCTCTACAGCTGTAGAGAGGGGGAACTTAAAGGGGGTGAGTTGAAAAATTGACCCACCCTAACCCTCTCTATTTATAGAAAGGCAGAATTAAAGGGGGGGTGAGTTAACAAGATAAATCTAAAATAAAAAAGGTTTAAAGTATGTGTGGCATTGTTGGTTATATCGGGAAGAGAAATATCTTTGAAGTTCTTATAAGTGGGTTGAAAAGACTTGAATACAGGGGATATGATTCAGCAGGAATCGCCATATTATCTGATGATGTTTTTATTTTAAAGAGGGCTGGAAAAGTTTCAAAACTTGAAAACGAACTTCAAAATTTTGCACCTATTGTAAATTCAACCTCGTTTTCTTTATCTGTAGGTATAGCTCACACGAGATGGGCAACACATGGTGAGCCAAGCGATATAAATGCACACCCTTTAACTGATTGCACAGGTAAATTTGCGGTTGTTCATAACGGAATAATTGAAAATTATCAAATCTTAAAGAAAAAACTTGAATCGCTTGGACATATCTTCAAAAGTCAAACTGATACTGAAGTAATTTCTCATTTGATAGAGGAATTTTATAAAAACACAAAAGATTTCATAACATCTGTTCAACTTGCTCTTAATCATATTGAAGGAACATATGGGCTTGGGATAGTCTGTGCGCATGAGCCTGAAAAAATAATTGTTGCAAGAAAAGGAAGTCCGATAATAATTGGTTTGGGTGATGGGGAGTATATAGCAGCTTCAGACCCCTCAGCTATTGTTGCTTTAACAAGAAATGTAATTTATCTTGAGCATGGTGAAATTGGGATAATCTCACCTGATGGTGTTGAGGTAAGGAAGATACATTCTGATGAAAAATTGGATCTTGATAGCAGAATTCACGAATTAGCGCTTAGTTTAGATGAAATAGAAAAAGGTGGTTTTCCACATTTTATGCTTAAGGAAATCTTTGAACAGCCTGAGTCTTTGCTTAATTCAATGCGTGGCAGGATAAATGAAAAAGGCGAAGTAAAGCTCGGGGGAATCGCTGATTTTATGGATAAAATTTTAAATTCGAGAAGATTTATAATCACAGCATGTGGCACAAGTTGGCATGCTGGACTTGTTGGAAAATACATGCTTGAACAATATGCCGAAATACCCGTTGATGTTGAATATGCTTCCGAGTTTAGATATAGAAATCCAGTGATATTTCCAGATGATGTTGTGTGGTTGATAAGTCAAAGTGGTGAAACCGCAGATACTCTTGCCGCATTGCGACTTGCTAAGGCGAAGGGAGCAACTGTTCTTGGAATCGTAAATGTGGTTGGTTCAACAATTGCAAGAGAAAGCCATGCTGGAGTTTATATCCATGCCGGACCTGAAATTGGGGTTGCATCAACAAAGGCTTTTACAAGTCAGCTTGTTGTGCTTAGTTTAATTACGCTGTTGCTTGGAAGAGAAAAAGGGAAAATATCTCCCGAACTCGCATCTGAGATAGCAAGGGAATTGATTTCAATTCCTGAAAAAGTTAAAAAAATTCTTGAATTAAATGATCACATAAAAGCGCTTGCAGAAAAATATAAAGACCATCATAACTTTCTATATCTTGGGCGTGGGTTTAATTATCCAGTTGCGCTTGAGGGCGCCCTGAAACTAAAAGAAATTTCTTATATCCATGCAGAAGGTTATCCAGCAGCTGAAATGAAACATGGACCAATTGCTTTAATTGATGAAAATATGCCTGTTGTTTTTATCGCTGTTAAAGATGGTGTTTACGAGAAAGTCCTAAGCAATATGGAAGAAGTTAAAGCAAGAAAGGGAAAAATAATTTCAATTGTTACTGAACTTGATGATAAAGTAGCGAAATTATCTGATCACACCATTCAAATTCCACAAACATTTGATATGTTGATGCCGATTCTCTCTGTGATACCATTGCAGTTGCTTGCTTATCACATCGCTGTTATGCGTGGGTGTGATGTTGATCAGCCGAGAAATCTTGCAAAAAGCGTAACGGTGGAATAGGGAATAAACCAAATTTGTAAAGGGGAAAATTCTTTGTTAACTTTGCAAAGAAGATTTATTTTTATATTTGGTATTACCAGATGAAGATAAGTTTTATGAATTTTTAAAATTCTAAAATCCGAACGATTATGAATAGGTGGAAAGATTGGTATGATCAAGCGAAAAGGGATATTGAGAGAGCCAGAATTGATATTGATTTTAAATTTTATGAGTGGGCTTGTTTTACAGCACAACAATCCGCTGAAAAAGCGGTAAAGGCGCTCGCTTTGAAAATCGGTTTAAATTTATGGGGACATTCCATATTTGAAATGATAAAAATTTTATCTGGAAAGATTGAAATTCCTGAAAAAATAGGTGAATACGCAAAATTGCTTGATCTATACTATATACCGCCAAGATATCCTAATGGGTTTGCTTCAGGTAAACCAGCTGATTACTTCACGGAAAAACAAGCATTGGAGGCATTAGATGCGGCAAGTAATATCATCAAGTTCTGTGAAGGGATTTTATTTAAAGAGGGAGGAGATACTTAAAACAGTTGAAGAGATATCAAAAACTGCTATGGATTTATTCCCAGAAATAGATGAGATAAGAATTTTCGGTTCATTTGCAAAGAAGCAGGAGACAGGGTTAAGTGATATTGACATTTTCGTATTGTTAAGTGATACTGGAAGCGAAAACCCGATTGAAAGATGTAAAAAGTATTTCTATTTTTTCGCAGATAATCTTGATATTGCAGTTGATGTTATAGTCGCTGGAGAAAACGAAATTGAGAGTTTTAGGAATTTAATAAACGAAAGTATTTTGGTCGTAAAAAGAACCCCAAAAACAAATTAAAATAAATCTGCTTAAAAAATGGACATTTCAATCATTGGAACTGGTTATGTTGGACTTGTTACAGGGGCCTGTTTTGCCGAAAGTGGGAACAATGTGGTCTGTATGGATATTGATAAAGAGAAAATCAATAAGCTTAAAAAGGGGATCGTTCCAATCTATGAGCCCGGTCTTGATGAAATTGTGAGAAAAAATTTAAATACTGGAAGATTGAAGTTTACAACTGATCTTGAATATGCTGTTAGAAATTCAGAAATAATTTTTCTTTGCCTCCCAACTCCGCCCGGAAAAGACGGGGATGCTGATCTTGGGATTTTATTTTCCGTTGTGAAGAATATCGCGAAAATTTTGCGGGGATTAGCAAAAGACGAAAAAAAACAGCTTAAAAAGCTTATAGTTAGCAAGTCAACAGTACCAGTTGGAACGGCGGATAAAATAAAAGAAATGTTAAATAAAGAACTTGGCAAGTATTCAGATAAAATTGATTTGTATGTGGCTTCAAACCCAGAATTTTTAAAAGAGGGAAACGCTGTGCAGGACTTCATGTTTCCAGATAGAGTCGTGATAGGAGTAAATGATGGGGAAGCAGAAAAAATTCTTCGCGAACTTTATGAACCTTTCGTCAGAACAGGAGCTCCAATTCTTGTGATGGATACGCGAAGCGCTGAAATGGTTAAATATACCGCAAATGCTTTTCTTGCTATGAGAATTTCATTTATGAATGAGATGGCAAACCTTTGTGAAAAGCTTGGCGCTGATGTTGAAAAAGTAAGAATTGCAATCGGTTATGATAATAGAATAGGTCCGAGATTTTTGTTTCCCGGCGTTGGCTGGGGCGGTAGCTGTTTCCCTAAAGATATAAAAGCATTGATTAAAATGGGCGAGAAAAATGGCGTTGAATTGAAAATCGTTAAATCAGTTTATGAGGTTAATGAAAGACAGAAGAAATTAATAGTTGAAAAGATAAAAAAACATTTTGGAAGGGAATTGAAGAATAAAAAGATAGCAATATGGGGATTGTCTTTTAAACCAAAGACAGATGATATGAGAGAAGCACCTTCAATTGTAATCATAAATGAATTGTTAAAACTTGGAGCAAAAATTTCCGCTTTTGATCCCGTAGCTGTGCCAAATGCAAAGAAAATTTTCGGTGATAAAGTAAAATTTGCAAAAAATCAATATGAGGCTTTGAAAAATGCAGATGCTCTTGTCCTCATAACTGAATGGCAAGAATTTAGAGAACCTGATTTTAATTACATAAAAACATTGATGCGAACCCCTGTTGTCTTTGATGGAAGAAATATCTATAATCCAGAGAAACTCAAAAAACTTGGGTTTACATATTATGGCATCGGCAGAGGGTAAATTTATCTGAATAGCTCTATCGGCTTTGAAAGTGAAAACTTTAAAAACTCTTCATTAAAAGTTACCAAGGGTTATGCCATTTAAATTCACGAGGGTTAGTGAAATACCGGATTTGATCATAATAGAACCAACAGTCTTTGAGGATAATCGCGGATTTTTCATGGAGACTTACTCGTATAGAGAATTTGAAAGGGTTGGAATAAAAGAGAAGTTCGTTCAAGATAATCATTCAAAATCTGTGAAAGGAGTTTTAAGAGGCTTACATTTTCAAATTGAGCCATTTGCTCAGTCAAAACTTGTAAGATGTATAAAAGGCGAGATATTTGATGTTGCGGTTGATATTAGACCCGAATCTGCAACCTTCAAAAAATGGTTTGGTTTAATACTCTCTGAAGAAAATAAAAGAATGTTATATATCCCCAAAGGTTTTGCTCATGGTTTTGTTGTGCTCTCTGAAGTTGCTGAGGTTGAGTATAAAGTTGATAATTTTTATTCACCTGAACATGAGCGTGGCATAATCTGGAATGACCCAGAAATAGGAATTAAATGGCCTTTTGAAAACCCAATTCTTTCCCCAAAAGATATGAATTTGCCTAAGTTATCAAAACTAATGGAGGAATTATTAAGTTGAAATGATGCAGAAAGAAAATGTTCTCATAACCTATAAAGATCCAGAAAGGGTGAAGATTTTGGAAAAGATGATCAAAGAAACAGTTGAAAAAATTGGAAGGTCCTTAAGGATAATGGAGTTTTGCGGTGGGCATACGCATACCATAATGAAATATGGGATAGATCAAATTTTAAAAGGGTTTATACATTTTGTGCATGGTCCGGGGTGTCCTGTATGTGTTTTACCAATGCAAAGAGTTGACCTTGCTATAGAACTCGCTAAACAAAAAGATGTTATTTTGTGTACTTATGGCGATGTTCTTAGGGTTCCCGGGTCAAATAGAAAAAGTTTGCTTAATTTAAAAGCGGAGGGAAGCGATGTAAGGATGTTTTATTCTTGTCTTGATGCAATAAAGGTAGCGCAGAATAATCCTGATAAGCAAGTGATATTTTTTGCTATAGGATTTGAAACTACAACACCTCAAACTGCCCTTTTAATACTAAAAGCAAAAGATCTTGGTCTTAAAAATCTTTCCGTTGTATCAAATCATGTTATAACTCCGGCTGCAATACAACATATCCTCAACGCTCCTGAGGTAAGAGAAGTTGGTAGTATTGATATAGATGGTTTTATAGGTCCAGGGCATGTAAGCACCATAATTGGCACAAGACCGTATGAATATTTCGCCGAGGAATTCTTAAAACCAGTTGTTATATCTGGCTTTGAACCTTTGGATATAATGATCTCTGTTTACATGATAGCTAAACAAATTAAAGAAAGAAAGGCATTTGTGGAAAACCAATATGTGAGATTTGTGACTAGGGAGGGAAATATCAAAGCACAAAAACTTGTAGCTGAGGTATTTGAATTGAGAAAAGAGTTTGAATGGAGAGGATTGGGCATGATTCCTTATAGCGCTTTGAAGATAAAAAAGAAATACTCTGATTTTGATGCAGAAGAAAGGTTTAAGGTTGAAGTTCCGCCACCGAAGGAACATCCAGCTTGTATATGTGGAAAAGTAATCAGAGGTGTAGCTCTTCCTTTTGAATGTAGACTTTTTGGAAAAGTTTGTACGCCATCAAATCCCTATGGTTCATGTATGGTTTCATCAGAGGGTGCATGTGCAGCTTATTACAATTATAGAGGTACAATTTTAAATGAGGATACTCTTTCTGTGCCATCGGTTTAACTCGTTGTCTCAGCGACTTTACTGTGAGCTAGCTGAAAGAGGTCATGAAGTATCTATAGAGCTTGATGTCCATCCAGAACTTATGATAGAGGCAGTAAATCTTTACAAGCCAGATATAGTGATTGCACCTTTCCTTAAGAGAAAAATCCCAAAAGAGGTATGGCAAAAATATACTACCTTGATTATTCACCCTGGGCCACCTGGAGATAGAGGTCCAAACGCGCTTGATTGGGCTATTCTGGAGAAAAAACAGCTTTGGGGTGTAACGGTGCTTGAGGCAAGCGAAGAATATGATGCTGGGGATATTTATTCGTATAGGATATTTCCAGTCAGATTTGCAAAAAAATCAAGTATTTATAGACTTGAAGTGACAGAATCAGCTGTTGAATGTATACTTGAGACATTGGAGAAATTTGAGTCTGGTAAAATTGATAAATTTCCACAAGATAACGCTGTATTTAATCCAGTAGTGCCGAAAGATTTCAGAAGAATTAACTGGGAAAAAGATAACACTGATGATGTGTTAAGAAAAATCTACGCATCCGATGGTCAACCTGGAGCTATTGCAAACATTCTCGGGACTGATTATTATTTATTCAACGTCTATCGTGAAGATTATTTGAAAGGTAAGCCAGGGCAGTTAATAGCTCAAAGGGATGAGGCTGTTTGCATAGGCACAAAAGATGGTGCGGTATGGATAACTTATATGCGGAGTGAAGAGAAAAATTCAATTAAATTGCCAGCTATAAGAGTTTTGCCTAAATCCATTAGTGAGACTTTAAAAGAAGAACCATTAAAAGCATGGGAAAGTGTAAGTTTTGAAACCTATAGAGAAATATCTTATGAAGAATCCAAAGGGATCGCATATATAAAGTTCTATTTTTATAACGGGGCAATGTCCACGGAACAATGTTATCGTCTCCAAGAAGTTGTTAAATACGCGAAAAATAAGCCTGTTAAAGCAATTGTACTACTTGGGAATGAAGATTTCTTTTCCAATGGTATGAATCTTAACACCATTGAAGCATCTGAAAGTCCGGCTGACGAATCGTGGAGAAATATAAACGCTATGGACGATTTATGTGAGGAGATATTAACCACAAATGATAAGTTAACAGTAGCTGGTTTGATTGGAAATGCTGGAGCAGGGGGTGTGTTTTTGGCTTTAACTTGCGATTTTGTTTTTGCAAGAGAAGGTGTGGTTTTAAATCCACACTATAAGAACATTGGAAATCTTTATGGCTCTGAATTTTGGACATATACATTACCTAAAAGAGTAGGATGGGAAAAGGGAAAGGAGATAATGGAGAATCGCATGCCTATAAGCTCAAACAAAGCCGCTAAATTGGGACTCATAGATGGAACTTTTGCGAAAACACCGGAGGAATTTATAGAAAGGTTGAAAATAATGCTTGAAACATTTATAAATTCTCCTGATTATAGCGATTTCATCTCAAAAAAGAGAGAAGAAAGAGAAAAAGAATGGGCTGTAAAGCCACTAAGAGCTTATAGGGAAGAGGAACTTGAAAGGATGAAGCTTAATTTTTATGGTTTTGATACCAGTTATCATATTGCCAGATATTACTTTGTAAGAAGGTTTCTGCCTTTCCGAACTCCTCCTTATCTTGCTATTCACCGCCGGAATGTTTTATTATAAAATTAATTTGGGAGTTAAAAGTGGCAAAAGTTGTAATAACAGGTGGAGCTGGATTTATTGGCTCGCATTTATGCGATAGATTTATTGCAGAAGGCGATGAAGTTATTTGCCTTGACAATCTTATTACAGGAAACCTTGATAACATTGCCCATCTTTTCGGTCATCCAAAGTTTAAGTTTATAAAATATGATGTCACCGAATTTCTTTATGTTCCGGGTGATGTTCACTTCATTTTACATTTTGCATCTCCTGCAAGTCCAATGGACTATGTTAAGTATCCTATTCAAACGCTAAAAGTTGGGGCACTTGGAACCCATAAAGCATTGGGGCTTGCGAAGGCAAAGGGTGCAAGGTTTCTTCTCGCATCAACAAGCGAAGTTTATGGTGATCCGCTTGTACACCCACAAAGTGAGGAATATTGGGGTAATGTTAACCCAATTGGAATACGGGGTGTGTATGATGAGGCAAAGAGATTTGCAGAAGCTATGACAATGGCATATCACAGATACCATGGACTTGACACAAGGATCGCGAGAATTTTCAATACCTATGGTCCAAGAATGAGAATCGACGATGGAAGAGCTATCCCTGCATTTATGACCCAAGCACTTAAAGGTGAGGATATAACCGTTTTTGGTGATGGAAACCAAACAAGAAGCATCTGTTATATTGATGATCTTGTTGATGGGATTTTTAAACTCTTGATGTCTGATTATGTTTATCCGATAAATCTTGGAAATCCAGATGAGGTGACAATTCTTGAACTTGCTAAAGAGATAAAAGAACTTGCTGGAAGCAAAAGTACAATTGTTTTTAAACCACTCCCACCGGATGATCCAAAGGTAAGAAGACCTGATATAACAAGAGCAAAGGAGATCCTCGGCTGGGAACCAAAAATACCTAGAAAGGAAGGATTGAAAAGGACGCTTGAATACTTTAAACAAAAACTCGGGATATGGTGAAAGATTTTGGAGAGGATAAGGTTATTCATTTGATGAAAGGTAAGAGAAGATATATAACTATCTTACCTTATGAGGAATTCAAAAGGATGAAAGATAAGGTGAAAAGTTTTGAAAAAATTATTGATAAACAGCTCGAAAAAAGGGATGGATTTGATTTGAGGTTTACTGAAAATTTGCTCGTTGAAATTCTTGATTTATTTAAAGGTAACCTTGAAGAAGTTTATAAATTCATTGAAAAACTTGAAGACTTGAAGCTTAGGCCAATCCCTGTTGAAAGTAAAAAAATAGGTTCAAGCATATACGAAATTCTTCTCAATAATGTAGTTTTAACTTACCGAGTGAATAAGCAGAAAAAACTTCTTACAGTGTTGAAGGTTGAAAGGGGAACTTAAAATTTACCATTTGCTAATGGTAGCAAAGAAATTTAGCCTTGGAGAGCCGTAACAATAAACTTCTTTTCGTGCCGTGGGAATTGTATAGATACGGCGATTTTCGGTGAAGTGATTTCTTTAGAGGTCCTTAGGACCTTTTTGAAAAAGTAAAATTAAATCCACTCTCAAAGGGATCGCTTCGCCGAAAATTGCAGATATAGACAAACTTAAACGAATTTCCTCGGCGAAGCGATCCTCCAAAGGAGTCCTTAGAACCTTTGCGAAAAAGATTTCTCAACCTACCAGGAAGTCATCCCCTCACCTTTTCTCTAATGGATGTTATGTAAACTTGACCTAAAAAGACTTCGTTAATTCTTCCCCTTTGCTGATTTTATGTTTAAAAAATCCCAATGAAGCGAAAACCTTAAGAAATTTTGAAATTTGTTTCCTTCTTTTTAAATTTTTATTGGAACTTTCAAGGATGTATTTAACTGTTAATTAAATTTGGATTTCGTCATCGTTCTTTGAAATTTGGGGGTGGCGTGGTTTCGACGGGAGCCACGGGCACTTAAAACTGCACGCCGTGCTTTTGCCGTGTGCACGTTAAATAAACGGCGAAAAATAAGTGCCAACTATTCATATGCCTTGGCTGCCTAAAAATCAATGGCAGCCCGTCCTTTATAACTTGTGCCTGTCCAGGTTATAAAGGGCGTGGAAAAAGACAGGCTCACGCTATCTCTGTTCTCGCCCCGAAGGGGTCCCTTCGGGAGAGGGATGGCGTGAACAAAAATTCCGAGATAGTCCCGCTATCTTAGGTGCCTGTCCCTAAAGGCGGGGCGAAATCTTAAAGACAGGCTAAGCGTGTAGATGTTTTAAGTGTCTGGCTTCCGGACCCGGGTTCGACTCCCGGCACCTCCACTGTCAAACTTCAATCCCAATTATCTTACTTTTCAAGTATCAACTTTAAAATTTGAACTATCTTATTTTTTAACTCCTTCCTGTGTACAATAAGATCAATAAAACCATGCTCAAGTAGAAATTCAGATCTTTGAAATCCTTCCGGCAAATCTTTACCTGTTGCCTGTTTTATTACCCTTGGTCCTGCAAAGCCAATTAAAGCGCCAGGTTCAGCTATATTTATATCCCCAAGCATGGCGTAACTTGCTGTTACTCCGCCCGTTGTTGGATCTGTCAAAACAGATATATACGGTATCTTTGCAGAGGATAATTTTGTAAGCATTGCTGATGTTTTTGCCATTTGCATTAGTGAAAGAGCGCTTTCCATCATTCTTGCACCACCACTGGATGAAACTATTATAAGTGGGTTCCTCAGTTTATATGCTCTCTCAATCGCCCTCGCAACCTTCTCTCCCACCACAGAACCCATACTTCCACCTATGAATCTAAAGTCCATTACGCCAATTACAACCGGTATTCCATTCATCTTACCTGTTCCTGTGATAATTGCCTCGTTTAAACCTGTCTTTTTCATTGCTTCTTTTAGTCGTTCTTTATATGGTTTCGTATCAACAAACGATAATACATCTACAGAGCGTAATTTTTTGTCAAACTCTTTAAATGTCCCTTTATCAATCAAAATATTAATATAGTTATAGCTTGTGATTCTGAAATGATAATTGCACTTATGACATGTCCATAAATTCAGTTCAAGCTGTGACTTATGTATTATCTCCCCACACTGTTCACACTTTGTCCATAATCCTTCTGGTAATTCTTTTTTCTCACCCGAAATGTTCCCTGTTAATCTCTTGAACCAGGACATTATTTTTTTTTACTTTGTTTTTATTAGAAACTCTTTAACATAGATTGGTTCTATAGTTTCTATATCCGAAAACTCGCCTCTTTGATATTTTTGCTCTGCAATTGTGGCGACATAAAAAGCATCGGTGCAGTTAATCTCATCTTCAAGAAAGATCATTGTATCTTGACTATAAAATTTCTCCCTTAAAATTTCAACACCATCTCCGATAAATACTGTTAAGCCACTTATTTTTTTCTTAATCTCATCAATTCCACCAGAAAGATAGTTACTTACCCTTACAAGTTGATCACTTTCGTATTTATAAAAGCTAAAGTAAAAGTCGCTTTGTTTAGCGTTTAAAACCGCACAAACGAAAATTTCATTATGTATATAATTTTTAAGAATATTGCAAAATTGTTTTGCCCTTAAAGCAAGCGCATCAAGTGTTGGAACTGCTATCAAAGGTTTTCCCAAAACATAGCATAATCCTTTCGCCACACTTAAGCTTATCCTGAGTCCAGTGAACGATCCAGGACCAATTGATACCGCTATTGCTTTTATATCTTTTAATGTAATATTTATATTTTCCAGCGTTTGATTAATAATTAAAATTAGTTTTTCTGCGTGTAGCTGTTTGGTGTTTAATATATTTTTTGATTTTTGTTTTTCATTTTCAATAACGGATACGGAACAGATATCAGTTGATGTATCAATTGCCAAAATCATAACTTAATAATTTCCACCTCCCTTTCATTTTCATACCTTCCAAAATTAAGATATATCTCATATCTCTTTTGGGGTAAAATATCCTTTACTTTCTCCGCCCACTCTATCAACGATATTGCATCGTTATATATAAACTCATGAAATCCTATTTCAATAAGCTCATCAAGCGAATTAATTCTATAAAGATCAAAATGATAAATAACCAGATCCCCCTCATATTTGTTCATTATAATAAAACTTGGGCTGTTAACTGTCTCCTTAACATTAAGTCCAAGGCATACACCCTGAACAAATTTTGTTTTTCCAGAGCCAAGTTCACCGTAAAGTGCAACAACATCCCCAGCCTTTAACATCTTTGCAAAATCTTTTCCAAGTTGTATTGTTTCAACCTCACTTTTAGTAATAAACTTGCCAATCATTTAAAGTTTTGGAGTGAGTTTTACAAGTGGGATTATCATTTCCTCAAGCGAAATACCACCATGTTGGAAAGTATCTTTATAAAGATTTAAATAATGGTGATAATCAGTCGGATATACAAAATAATAATCTTCCTTTGCAATTATGTAATTTATAGCAACACCTCGTTTTGGAAGTTTATATTCCTCTGGTTTTTGGATAAGGATCGCCTCTTTCTCATCACATCGTAAATTTCTTCCATACTTATATCTCAAATTCGTTGCTGCTTCTCTATCAGCGAAAACTTTAGAACCACGCAAAACTCTAATGCTACCGTGATCAGTTGTAACAAATACAACAACACTTTTCATCTTTGAAAGCGTTTTTAACATTCTATAGAAAGATGAATAAACAAACCAAGTTCGTGTAACTCCACGATATGCTGATTCATCAAATGATAACTCTTTTATAACAGTTGAATCACTTCTACTATGAGCAAGCATATCAACAAAATTAACAACTATAGCAGTTAACTGCCCTTGAGCATAACTTGTTATATTTTGTTCAACCCCAAGTCCAAAATCAGGATCAATTATTTTAAAGTATCTTACCTTTGACTTCAACTTTATTTTTTTTCTTTGAAGTAAATCTTCGAGAAATTCCCTCTCATACTTGTTTCTACTTCTTTCTTCATCTTCATTACCTTCCCAAAGCTCGGGAAATCTTTTTTCTATCTCAATTGGGAAAAGCCCACTGAAAATGGCGTTCCTTGAATATGGTGTTGCTGTCGGTAGAATTGAATAATAATATTGTCTCTCTACAATGAAATAATCGTGCAACTCCCTCTCCATCATAATCCACTGGTCAAGGCGCATACAATCAACAACAAAAAACACAACATTTTTCCCATCCTCTATCTCTGGAATCAAATATCTCTCAACTACATCAACTGATAACGTAGGTCGGTTTTCAGATTCAATCCATTCAGGGTAATTTTTTTCAATATATTTCCCAAACTCAATATTACAACGTCTCTTTTGTTCAAAAAGCGATTCTCTTAAACCAAGTTCTGGATGTTCATCAAGTTCTATATCCCATTTTGTTAAGCGAAGATAAATTTCAATCCAATCCTGATAATCAAGTTCTGTCATCAAAGCATTTTCAATCGCACGAAATCCCTGCAAGTATTCTATCGTTAACTTCTCACTTGTTATTTTCTTTGCCTCAATAAATTTTTTACATACCATTAATATCTGGCTTGGATTAACTGGTTTGGTAAGGTAATCACTTATTTTATACCCAATCGCATCTTCCATTAAGCTTTCTTCCTCATTTTTCGTAACCATAACAACAGGTATCCCAGGAAACAATTCTTTAATTTCAGAAAGGGTTTGCAACCCCCCCTTTCCAGGCATTATTTCATCAAGCAATATCAGATCAATATCTTTCCCCTTCTCCCTTAAAAACTCAATCGCATCATCTCCATTTGTAGCAATGGAAACATCATATCCCTTTTGTTCAAGAAACAATATATGTGATCTCAAAAGTTCTATTTCATCGTCTATCCAAAGTATATGTCCTTTTCTTTCTTTCATTTTTTTACGCGGTTTTCTTTTTCAAATAAAAATTAAAAATCAAAAGCAAAATAAACAAACAGTGTCAAAATATATCAAGAACCTTATTTAAATACATTCCAACTTTTCCCTTAGCCATTTCTATTATGCTTGAAATGATCTCCGTTTTTCTCAACAAATAATAAAACGCTATGAGAAACCAAACAAGAGATATTAAAATGCGTAGATAAAATCTTAAATAAACATCAAAAATAAAGAATTTTAAGGCGAAACTAAAAAAAATTGGAAACGATAAAAAAGAAAATTTAGCAAATGAAATGATTAGCGATAAAAAGCCTTTCGTGGAAAATATCAAACCTTTATAGTTTCCATAACCTAAAATAAAAAGAATGAATGTTCTGGCAAAAAAGTTTAAAAAGGTTATATATGAAATTCCGAGCAATCCAAGTCCAGTATTATAAGCCAAATAATTCAAAAAAAGTATAAATGGAATAAATGCTATATTAACAATAAGAAGTTTTACCTGTTGATTTATAGTAATCAAAAATGTTCCAAGTATCGCACCAAGTGAGAGGAAGTAGTAAGCAATTGAAAGTTTATCAATATATCTTAAACTTTCTGTATACTTTGGCAGTAAGAAGTGGATGAATGGTTCAGCAACTGCGATGGTAAGTATTGAAATTAATGGGGTTATGAAAGCAAGAGCAAGCATAGATTCATCAAGAAAAATTTTTATACTTTCTTTGGATTTCGTCTTTCCAAATTCTTCAATCATTCTCTGACCAACAAACTGTCCAAGAGTTACAGAGACGAAATAAGGTATCATGCCAAATCCGACCGCAACTGAATAATATCCCATTTTTGACTTTTCAAAAAGATTTGCAACGGAAAATTTATCTACGCTCATAAGAAATCCGTAAGTAAAGCCAACAAGCAAAATTTGAAAACCAACATTGAGAATTTCCTTTAAAAGATGAAAATTTACCTTTGGTTTGATTTCTTTCCATATATTTTTCATAGAGAAAATAAAGGCAATTAAAAACGCAAGCGTCATCCCCCAAAAAATTCCAACGATTTTAAATTTAAACATCAAAAGAAACGAAAGCGTTAAGTCAAGAACTGCTTGCACAAGTTGATATATATATGCCTGTTTAAACTTATGCCTTATCCGATAATATGTTAAAGCAAACATAAAATTTTGATTTAATAAAACAGCAATAGCAGATAAAATGACTGCAGTTTTATTTTCTGTGACTGTCTCAAACGGAGAAAGAAAAGAATAAATTATAACGATGAGTAAAAATATGGATGTTATAAAATTTAATCCCCAAAGCCCTGATCTAAGTAATTCCCTTGCCCTTTTTTCATCACCACTTCCAATTTCATATGGGACAATGCGAGAAAGCCCATCAATTACCCCAAGGTTAGCATAATTCCCATAGGAAAAAAATAGAAAAATAGAACTGTAAACTCCGAAATCATAAGGACCGAGAAGTTTTGCAAAAATAAAGTTACGAAAGAACAAAATAAATTGAACTAAATACTGCGATACAATCGCAACGGAAAAATCACTTAATACTTTTCTCCTTGACCATTTCATCATAATATTGATTCATAGATTTTCTCAATCTTTTTTGCCACATCTTCTGCGTTATAATTTTGAACGACAAACTCCCTTGCCTTCTTGCCCATCTCGCTTGCTAACTTTTCATCTATTAAAATTTTCTTCATTGCTTTATAAAGTTCAAGAAAGTCAAACGGTTGAACAAGTATAGCTTTATCCTCAACTACTTCAGGTATGGATCCACTCATAGTTGTTATCACTGGTTTCCCACACGCCATGCTCTCAATTAGAACCATCCCAAATTGTTCCTGCCACCTTTGAGTAGGAACACTTGGAAGAACAAAAACATCAGCAAGATTGTGGTATTTGGGCATTTCATCATAATCAAAGGAGAGGGCAAATATAACGGAGGGCTGAAGGGGTAAAACGGGGGAAGGAAAAGA